>DATMBG010000021.1 GCA_035559535.1 Candidatus Limnocylindrales bacterium | reverse complement strand
CCCGCCCCTACACAGGAGAGGGGGACAAGGGGTGAGGGGAGAGGGATCAGAGGCATACACACCAGAATAAGGAGATTAGCCCCGACGGGGCGATCTGTTTCACGGGCCACTCCGCCAGGGTCTGAATGACTGGATCCCTCGACCTACGTCGGGGGTTACAGACAGTTCGTCCTGGATGGGACTTCTCAGCTTAACCTGGTACGTATGGGGGTTGAAGGGATTAGTTCAGGATAAAATTCTTTACCGCGGTAAAGTTTCAGCCCGGGCCTGAACCCTTTCTTTTTCGATCCCTATTCGTTCCCGATAAACATTCTCCCCTCCGAACCAGCCTCCTATGCCCAAGAAAACCAGGCCCACCAGAGAAGCTATAAAACCAACCCACCAGGCGAACGGGAGCCCAGAGACACGGACTACCAGGCTGATGGTAAGTGAAGAAAGGAATAAGGCAATGGCTATAACATGCTTACCTACTGTCTGTCCGGACGGTAGGGAAAGGACATGAAAGGCATCTATCATTCCGGGAAAAAAGGCTAAAGCGGCTCCTCCTAAACTTAGACTGAGTTCATAAAAAGCGAGCCGTTCCCAGAAAGCGGCCTCTTTTCCGAATAAAACAAACAGATCAAACAGGACGGAAACCAGAAAAAGCGTGAGGGGCATAGGTACCAACATGGGATGGATGGGATGACCCTTGATATTGGCTATGCTCCTGGGTTCCCCAAGGGTTTCAAGATCAAGATCTTTGGGTGGTTGAACCCCTACCTGATATTTATATACCAGGGATCCCCCCAACCATCCCACGGCCAGCATAACCAGGATTCCCATCAAAGAGAATAAAAATCCTGATTTCCAGGCAGGTTGTAAGGGAGCCGTAGAACTTCCATGCTGTAGAAGACTTATAAAAAACAAAATCAGCATAACCAGGGCCAGGCTTGCATGAAGGAAAGCGGTACGCCGGGCAGCACTTTCTTTAGGAAGAGAAAAATAGTCTATAAGACCCGGAATTACCGCTGCCAGCCCTCCTATAAAACCTATCCATAAGTTATACCATCCCAGCCAGTACCAGATGGAGTCCTGGCTCCAAAAAGAAACAAGATCAGCGACAAAGGAAGCTGAAAAAGCTCCAATGGGAAGCACAACCCATATGGAATGAATGGGAT
Organism: Candidatus Limnocylindrales bacterium; assembly: GCA_035559535.1. Lineage (NCBI taxonomy): Bacteria > Bacillati > Chloroflexota > Candidatus Limnocylindria > Candidatus Limnocylindrales > Candidatus Limnocylindrales bacterium. Next base: position 225,240 of record DATMBG010000021.1, on the reverse strand, counting down.
GTCCTTTAAGAGTCGCTCGGGTTATCATAATTCATCTCCTCTACACGATTTTAAAATCGTAAGTTTATGAAAAAAAGATGTTGGGAACAAGGTCCGATTGAAAAAACAAAGTTAAACCACCCGGATCGATCCTTTAAATCTGAACGCGATTAGTCGACGATGGCCTGATAAACCAGTTGTCTGAAAAGTTTTCGGTATTGGACCCGTGCCGGGCCCGGGGTCTGGAGCATTAAGATACCGATAAGTTCTTCTTTAGGATCAACCCAGAAGTAAGTTCCGGCAAAGCCACCCCAGGTATATTCCCCGGCCGATCCTGGAACTCCTGCTATACCCGGCTCCAGACGGATTGCGAATCCGAGTCCAAAGGTATAACCGGGCACACCAAGCAAGAGCTGGCTGGGCATCGGAGCGGCTTCCAGTATCTTACCCAGATGATCGGAGGTCATGAGATTTACCGTTGTACGGCTGAGTAGCCGGACACCATCGAGATGTCCGCCGTTAAGCAACATCTGGCAGAAGCGTGCATAATCGCTGGCCGTAGAGACGGCACCCTGACCTCCGGCTTCATAGGTGGGAGGTTTCGTTACGTCCAGTAGTTTAATGGGCTTCCCAGTAGCTGGGTCGGTGGGAAACGGCTGGGCGAGGCGACCCAGTTTCTCCTCCGGCACATAGAACCCGGAATCTTCCATCTTAAGAGGATCAAAGATACGCTCCTTGAAGAATTTGGACAGGGTCGTGTTGGCCACAACCTCGATGAGTCGCCCCAGTACATCTGTTGACCGGCTGTATTCGAAGGCCGTCCCGGGCTGGTGGACCAGTGGTACCTTCGCCAGACGTTCGATCAGATCCGCATTTGTAATATCGGTGGCATCTACACCTACCTTGTCATAGAGTTCCTTCACGTAGACGTTTGTAGTCTGGGTTCCATAGGTAAAACCGGAGGTGTGACGCAACAGATCTTGAACCGTAATTTCACGCACGGCGGGTGTGGTCGAATAGGTTACCATACCGGTAGTGGGATCAAACTTCGGTACACTCACTTCCAGCTTTCCCAACTGTGGAAGAAATTTCGAAATGGGGTCGGTGAGGACAATTTTCCCCTCCTCGACCAGCATCATCGCTGCTACCGAGGTAAAAGGCTTGGTCATGGAATAGATCCGGAAGATGGCATCATTGGACATGGGTGCGCCGCTTGCTTTATCACGAAAACCGAAGCTCTTAAAGTAGGCAATCTGTCCCTTTCGTGCAATGAGAGCTACAACACCTGGGATTTTACCCTGGTCAATCTCAGTTTTGAAGAATTGATCCAGGCGATCCAATCGCTCCGAGGAGAGACCAACCTGTTCAGGCTTCACAGGGGATAGGGAGGTAGCCCCCACCCCAGGTACTATGGAAATTATCCCTACTATCATGAGAATCATTCCAGTCGTTTTCAATAAAAATCGTTTCATAAGTAAAACCTCCTTTTTGAAGGATAACCGGCCCGGTACAGGCGCTCTTTTAAGACTTGCAGACCTTACCAGTATGCCTTGAATTAACAAAATATCTTAGGTTCCGGATCGAAATGCATTCCTGGGTTAATTTTATGTGTGAAATCCCCCATCGAGGTTAGGTTGAATTTTCCGCTTCCACCGGAACCCCATCTACCCGGTTATCTTCCTCTCTAAAAGCAAGCTTGTCAATACCGATGATATTCATCATTTTATACTAAATCATAGAAGTGTTATATAACCTTGCAGGGCGACCATCCAGGATCGCCCTTAAATAGGGCTACCACAACGAGCTACCCCCTATGGGCCAAGTTAAGGGTTAGACCCGGGGGTCTAGATACTCTCCTAACCCCCCATACACATCAGGTTAAGCTGAAAAACCCCGTCAAGGGCGAAAGGTTGGTAGCCCTCGACGTAAGTTCTAACCATTACCTACTTTTTCATTTCGGAGATTAAGAGAGGGTTCAATGAGTCCATCGGCTAAACGGCGAAATGGACCGAACTCCTTGGGGAAGGCAAGATCCTTCTTTTGCAAAAAGAGTAACCAACCCCCCAAAGCCTAGCCAAGCCGTTTTGAGTCCTAGTCTCTCAAATCGAAAGTGGGAGGAGTCGGGTGGAGGTGCCTTAACCTGGTGCCGAGGGATTAGGGGAGGTAAGGGTGGAAAATTACACAAAAGCTTCGGGAGAAGGACCGGGGCATACACGCCAGATTAAGCTGAAAAACCCCATCAGGGGCGAACTGTGGGTAGCCACCGATATAGATCGGGGGATCCAGTCATTCAGACTCCGGAGGAGCGGCCTGTGAAACAGATCGCCCCGCCGGGGCCTGACTTCTTATCCTGGCGCGTATGGAGGCTGGGGGTGGGGGTAGAACGATTATTCAAATCTAACTTTACAAGGTAGTAATGCTTTGTTACTTTAATTTTGCTTAATGTTTAAGTGACCCTCACCCCCGGCCCCTCTCCCATGCTGCGGAAGAGGGGAGCTGGGGAGTGAAGGCAGCTTTCTAAAGCCAATATTAAATGGACTATGTATTAGTTTTTGAGTTCTTTTAACTGAGAGTCACTTCTTACTCCAACTAAGTTTGGGGCATGCTTAAAAAGATTTCAAGGTTATATATACTTCTGGTAAGAGGGTTAAAAAGGGAGATCCTGGTACCGATCGAAATTTGCAGAGATCTAAACTTAATATAAGTAGAGGTCACTTAAAGCAAACTCATTTGATATTCCTGTAAGAGAGTACCGGACTCAATTCCCACCTTTACCGGCTTTCTCTGCTTCTTTGTCTTGATACTCAATTTTCTTACCCGACCGGGTTTCCAGGATAGGCAAGGTGGTTCGTACAATACCCTTACCTAACTCAAAAACAACTACCTGTTCTTTGTCCTGGGCATCTTTATATCCGATGGTTAGAAAATGCTTTCGTTTCTTGGAAAAAAGGGCAAATAGACCTATGGGACTTACTAATAACGCAGTTCCTATGGCTACTCCTACCCTTCTCCCTGCTTTCTGGCCGTATTCTAAATCCAGGATATTTTTATAGGGAATAGAAAAGGTGTTAGAACCCTTCTTATCCCCCCAAACAAATTGAAGCTCTGTTTCACTCTTTGTGAGCAATTTCCCCTCGATAGGTTCTTCTGGATTCCCAAACTCAACGGCCGTACCGCCTACATAAGCCGCATTTTTGGAATCAACGGCCAAGGCAATAGATTCAAAGATTAACACAAAAACCAGTATCGATGCCGTGGTTTTAAGCATAGGGAATTCCTCCTTTAAGTGGTAAGATTGTTCCCGCACGCTTTGCCTCTCAGGCTTATAATCTGCTCTGGAAGTTTGAAGGTTATTTCTCTGTCCCTTCCATATCTGAGGTTTCAGCCCTGTGAGATTGCGGAAAGGATGCTCCCACTTTAGGTTATGGAAAATTGATCCACAGTGGTTTTATCATTAATTTTAACCTATTTCTGTAAGTCCAACTGTTACAAGATCTTGATCCTACCCGAGTCCGCTCTTGTCTGGACTAAATATAAAAAATTTTTAACTTTCTGGTCATTCCCATTCCATACGTAGTCTTGTAACCAGTTCCTGAATAAAAGGCAAAGTCGGCAAGGATATTAATCTGTTTCACGAGTTCCGGGCTGACATCGTCCATGATCTTAAACCGGCTTCGACCGATAAATCCGTGTACCCATACTTTTCCTGTAAAAAACGGAGCGGGTTTAATGTGTGGTTCGAAGACAGCGATGCGTTCTTCCACTACAGTTTGTAAATCCGGGTGAAGGGGAATAGGAGAGAACTCCTTCCATCTCTTTAGATAGCTGCCGAACACCAGTTTGGGAATGGGGAGGGGAACGTCCATATCTCTTTGCCGAAAAGTCGTGGGGGTTACAAACTGCAGGACTATCTCGATACCTTCCCCTGCCGAATCGTAGATTTCTTCCCATTTCTGTTGTCCTGTCCACAGGCCCCTGTCTGTGGCAGAGAGGTTGATCATCGTGGGAATTATTCTGGCGTTCTGAAGTTCGAGTTCCATTTGCGGATTCATAAAGGCATCGGCAAGTTTCATGAAAAGCGAATCGTCGAGTAAAGTCACCCTCATTCTCAGTTCTTCACCGGGTTTAAATTTGCTCTTTTTTCCCCGGTTCAGGAAGGCCAGGGTGAAAGGCTTTGTTCCGGCTGCTTTGTGGAGTTGCCAGGCCAGTCTTTTGTCCTTCTGGGCAAGGATGGCAAAAAAGAGTCCATGGAGAGCTTCGCCGCTGATTTTTGAAGCGTCCAGATCTTCGGAAAGGATACTATGAAGAACGGTTGCAATGGGCATTTTATTTCACCTATAACCCTCAAATAAGTTCCCCTCATCTTACAAACTCCAAATAGTTTTGTAGAGAGCATCTACTATAGCCTCGTCGAGGAACTGTTTTTCTTCTTTGCCTAAGCTTCTTTCGACTTGCTTCAGGGCATCGTATAAGCTATTTGTATTGTTGAACAAAAGAGATTCTGCAATAAGTGAAATAGATTCTTGCTTGTCTTCTTTTATTAGACTATCTAAGAGTCTTAGCCAGTTTGGCGAGGAGGATTTTACTACTGAAATAAACTCGAGAAATCTTTTTGGTTGAATTATTGTGTAGCTTCTTATTGAAGGGGCCTTTCCACTAATAGAAATGTTATAGATACATAATTTCCATGGCTTATTCAATGCAAATAATGTCTCACCTTTTGAAAGCAAATAAAGTGCCAAGGAAAACAAGTTTAGCTGGACTTTCCTCGACTCTTTGTGGTATTGAACACGAGTTGAGATATCTTTAACTGGAAGTAAGTCAGTTTTATCTAACAAAGATGTTGGAATTAAAGTGCAAAAAGTGGTTGAATCTCCTGTTGTATAGAAAGAGCTATAATAATGTAAGCCAACCCAACAGAGGGGAAAACAGCAATTTTCTCCAAGGATTTGGTAGTAGTTTTTTCGTTCTACAGTCTCATATAAAAAAGAACGCTTCGTGCCCAGTTGTGGAGTAATAGGGAGATAAGGGGTCGTTTTTTTACTGCACTTGTGATGAGCTTCTTTATAACTACTTGAAAGATCCCAGGATTTTTTCAAAAAAGTCTTTAACTTTCCAGGAACAGACTTATAATTCCTTCCTAAATCAAGCCTATCTATAGCTCCTCCAAAGGATGTATATCCGATTTTCCATGTTGATTGAAAGAGTTCTAGCATTTCTATAATAGCATCTTTTACGCCTCTTATCAGACCTTTGGAAATATCGCTTTCATCGGCTTCGATTTCCAAAATGAATTTTTGTCCTTGCGGAAAGAGTTTTACCTCTGAGTAAGGTAATCCCCTTACTGCTCCCTCAAAAAGACCATAGGTTATGTACATATCTGGAATTTCTCCAAAACCGGGAGTGTATAGCTTCATAACTCCACCTCTGATTTTGCTACTTCCCAAAAAGCGGTTATTTGTTTGTCTTCGTTTCTGAAATTAACTGCAGCCGTATAATCACATAAAACAAGGGGTGATAAAAAAACACCTACTAAAATTCTCCTTTTTATTCTATCTTCTCTCTTACCCAGGTGTCTCGAACCAGTGAGGAGTCGTTGAAGAAAACCTGCCAATTCCTTGATCACTATCTCTCGCGGTATTTCCACATCCCATCCACAGTACTTTTTTACAAGTTTGTTGATAGCTTCAACTGTTCGTTCAAGAAGTAAGGTTTTCTCTTTATCCACACTATTTAGGCGTCTCCAAATTTCAGTGGTCGTAAGTTTCTCCTCATGAATTTGACCAACCTGTCCCATAAGGATAGGTTCATGATGTAGGAGCACAGCGCCTATCGCCGCCGTTTTTAACTCAGAGTGAAACTTGGTCGAAAGCTTTTCAAGAACCAAGTTGAAAACATAGGAGCTAACAAACTCATGGCGAAAGTCCCCTATACCCCTACCAGCTTTATAAACGTCGGTTAATTTTCCCACATCATGAAAAATCATCACAGCCTTTATTAAGCTGTTTAGGGTATCTGGATCCAACAGTGGGTCTATTGTTTTACAGACCCTGAGAATAGAAGGTAAGTATTTTAATTCCAGCCGATTTATCCAGGTATTGAGCAAAAGTTCTATGTGCTGGACAAAGCATTCCTTGGGTTCTCTGCTTCCATTCTTCCCCTCATAGAAGGAAGGAAGTTTACAGTCTACAAGACCTGTGCAGCCGTAGTTATGGGGACATTTAAATGAGGTATTATTCTCTCTCATGATTTCCTATTAACCCCATTTCGGAATCATACTCTTTGACCAAAGCGGTCGTAAGACCTGATAGATAGTCTTGTTTTCTTATCCTGACCTCGATTTTCCCTTCCCTCTTCAAGGTTTGGCTAACTTCAAGGACAATGAATTTTTTGTCGTCCCACTTTAAAACGGCATGTGCCTGTCGGAGAGGTAAATTGAAGGAGTAATCTTCAAACAGTTTTCGAATCTCCTGGGGCGAAGCTTCCACATCTTTTGAGTTGTCTGAACCTTTGCTGAATTGTTCAATCTGTTCTCTTAGCTCTCTGAATTCTTCACAGGAGGGGACCCAAACCGCCGTGACATAAAGCTCCGGTCTCGCTCTGAGTTCAATCTCGGGTGGAAGGGAGAAGAGGGAGAACTCGCTAAAGTAAGCCTCTGCAGCAGCAAGTATTCTCTGTATCTCGTTCTCACGCTTTTTAATTTCTTCCACGATTGATTTTTTAGTTTCTTCTTTTATTTTACTCTGCTTTCTCTTCGCCATTTTCTTCTTCCTCAACAATGAATTGATCATAGAAATTATCCAGGAGTTTTCGACACGCTTCCAGATTATTTAATGCTTCAGACACGCTGTCCCTGTTCAAGTCAGCCCAGAAATTTTCCAAAGTATAAAATTTTTTGTAAATACGTTTAAGCTCTTCACGCTGCCGTGTAAGCTCCTTGTGTTGTTTTTTAATTTTATCAGCCTTTTCATTTTTTTCTTTTAATTTCTTGATTTTTGCGTCTAATTTCTCAATCTCAGCCTTCAATCCCTTCAAATCATCTTCACTGACTGACAAGTATGGTCTAAAGTGAACTTTCCCATTTTCTCTTGGTATCACAACTAAAACCTGCCCATGCTCGCTTTCTCTTCTTGCAACCCTACCGATTCGTTGGATAAGAGCATCGGGTGGAGCTGCTTCCACAATACCCAAAGTTATTTTCGGTATATCAAGACCTGACTCTACCAGCTGGGTTGCAACTAACACTTTAAAGTGCCCGTTGATAAGTTGTTGCTCTCTTTCTCTTCTTGCCTGATTGACCAGCCGCGAATGAAGCAAAATTGCTTCTGAATCGATTTCTTTAACTTTCTCCCAAACTTCAACGGCCTTTTTTACCGTATTGGTTACAATCAGCACTTTCTCCTGTCTTTTTATAGTCTCTTCCAGGGTGGTTCTATTTTTAGCTATAACGTCTAAGATGTCTTTTTCCTTTTCAATTTCAACATGGACAGTTCCACGAAGGGGTTTTTTAGCGTCAGAGCTAAGAGATGAGATTAGAACAGCTTCCCCTAAACCCAACATTTCCTTTAGCCGTGCAGGTAGTGTGGCCGTCATAAACACAATGGGAATTCCAGGGCCTTTAAAGTGGTTTAAAATAGATCCCATCAGCCTGGGTGTATAGAAGTCCCAATCCTGATACATCTGAACCTCATCAAAGACTAACATGGAAAGAGCCAAATTCCCGGCAGGGATGGTTAACCTGGTCCCTATGGTCCTTTGAGCTGCATATCCATAGAGAAAAGCGTCCCACGTCGTAAGGACAACATCACCATAGAACATTGGTGTGGGAGATTGAACAGCACCATGATCTATGTTAACAACCAGATTTAGGCCAAGCTTTTGAGCATACCCTTTTATCCTCAGGGCTTGGGCGTTAACCAGTGCGCGAGTTGGAAGAACGTAAATCAATCTCCTGGCGAGTGGAAAGCTCTTTATGTCGTGTTGGGTTAGATAAGGAAATACCACCGCTTCTGTTTTACCCGACGCGGTAGGTGCTTCTATTAAGGCCAGCCCACCCGAATCAGAGAGATTGAGGATTTCTCGGAATGCTCTCTCTTGATAATCGTAGGGTTCTTTTTCGATAATCCTCTTAAAAGTTTCTTTTACCTTTTCCTCTTCCATCTTTTGTTTTCTTTCTTTGCTCGGTCTTATAAGTAATTTGTTGAGCTGCCCAACTTATCACTGTAATCGTTTCACCTTTAAACTCGAAGCTGTGAACGTTAACGCCCTCTTTTATTTTAGCTTGGAACGAACATCCAACGAAATACTCAGATCCCTTTGAAACCCTTGTTTCAAGGGGTAACACAAATGCTCCTGGCCTTGCTTCCCTACCTGGATATATTGACTCAGCCAGCCCGTTCCAAATCATCCCATTAGACGGATGCTCATCCAAAAGGTCAAAGGGAGTAACGGTATTGATCTCAACTTCTCGATCATTAACGGGGTTCTGATTATTGACGGTGATAATCTCTTCAACGGTAATTAAAGATTCTGTATCACCCATCCTGTCAATCAGATACCCGGCCTGCTCTATCTTTTTGAAGTCATCAGGTGGTGAATCAAAGAGATAGAAGATATCCAGTTTATTATGGAAAATGTACTCACGGCGCATGGCATCACTTTTTTCTTCTCCCTTTGGGGGCGTTGCTTCTAGAGTTCTAAATCTTTTTAGTAATATGGCTCCTTTGATAAGAGAGGAATCTGAGGAAAGCTTACATGTAGCTGAGATGCCATACTTCTTGAACCTTTCAAGGTATTCTACCGCAGCTTTATCCACCTTATCCTTTGACACACTCCTATCAAGCCGGGCATAGGCTCGGATCAAAGCACCTAGAAGTGCAGCAGGTAAGGGCAAAGGCGGACAGATAGCCACCTGATAAGACAGCAGTTCCCTGGGGGCAGATTTTGAGGAGTACAAGGGCCCTCGTACTCTAAGAGCCAGAGCCTTCACCTTCTTCCTCCTTCTTTTTGTTTTTTTTCTTTTCGATTCCTTCCCTCAGAGCCTTAATCAATTCAGTTCTTTTTTCCGTGGAGTTTGCTTCCCTAAGCTCATCAGCAAGTTTTTTCAAATCCTTATCTTCAGATTCCATCGATTGTTCAAGCAGGTTATACTCTTCCCATATTGCTGGATAAATCTCTTGGGCTTTAGCCAATAGATTTTGCCAGTTCTCTAAAACCTTTTTGATTTCTTCTTTTGATTGAAGAGAAACCTTTTCTTGTATTTCTTTAAGCTCTTTCATGGCCATACTCGCAATTACCTCCTCAGCACTCTTCTCTGCATCGGATAAAAGGCTTATGAAGTCATCAAAAACCTTGACTTCTAAGCTACTCTGGCTATCCTTAAGCATCTGCTCAAGTTCAGATTTTCTTTGAGAATTCCTGGCATAGAGGTTTACAGTAATATCAGTACTCGAAAGACTCTTATAAGCCTTCAGGATTTTGGCGCTCTGTTCCGCATAGTCTTTGTAAAACCCGTGAACCAGGGCCGGAAGCGGCTCTTCGGAAGAAGCCACGATTAACTCTTCAACCTTTGCAGCGGGAAAAGCCCGGGATAAACTTGCGCCCGCCCTTCCAGATAACAGGTCCATAAGCCCTAAGATGGCTGATTTAACCCTTGATTGGCGTTCGAGTACTCCCAGTACGTTTGGTGAGTTCATGCTTGCGAGAGTTAGCCCGCTGTAAGGTAGATCAAAGCTCATAAGGAAACCATATGGCGCAGAGGTATACTCTCGTTTAAAGAACATCATGGCACCTTCTTCTCTAGGGGGTATCTTACCCTCTTCATCTACATCAACTCTGTTATGAACCACAGCCTTTACCTCAACCTCTTCAACGAACTCTTCTACTGGAACAAAGAAAGAGAACTTCAAAATAGATTCCCTTCGACACTGGGTATCTGGGGCTAAAAAGCCATGAAGATCGGCATCTGCAAAATGGCTTAGTATTTCTCCTTCTGATTGCAGGGAAATCTCTTGTCCATTTGCTTTTTTGGCTGTTTTACCGCGATCAAATCTTAAAGCAACGTAAGCCCTGGATGCATCCCACGTAAGATTTTGGGCGTAAGGAGTCTGCTTAAATCTTTCTGTAAACCCCACAAAGTGATAATGTTTGATCATGTTGCCAGAAATAGCAGGGACCTCACAAGGTTTGTAGTTCCCATTGGATTTTAAAATGATAGGAACTTTAGTTATCTCAATATAATTAGTTCCACCGCCACCCTGAGCGTTCATCGACTGAACATTCAGAAAAATTCTTCCTGTAATCCTTAAAAACATGATATCGATTCCTCCTTTTTCTCAGTTCTTTTACTTGGATATGCCAAGGCTAGAGAAGCTAAATACCTCGATGTTTCCTTAAGGTTTTGCTTAGCAAGCTCCACAACCTTCTGAAGATCATCTCCCGACGGGATATAAATGTTGTTAATACCTTCTTTCTTTTTTTCTCTCTGAGTCTTTTCCTGAAGTCTTAGAGCGGTATACAGACCTTCGCAAAAATCTTCGATTTTTCGTGCCTTGGCAATTTTATCTAAGATATCATAGGCAATTTCTACTTCAAACACATTTCTCAGGTAGCCGGCGACTCTTTTTATTTCTTTGCTTTTTGTAATCTGTTCCTGTAAACTCATCTCATCACCCTCCTTTATGATCATGGAGTATCGATTCACGGTATTTGTAACGATAACCTTTGAGCCTTCATGACTTACCTATCACACTTCTACTCAAATAGACCCGGTTGCCCTTCTTTTTCAGAATCTTTCAAAAACCCAAGCGCAGGCAACCGACAACGCATCGCTGAAAGTGACACATTAAAAATCCGAGCAAGTAGCTGTAGAGTAGAGTGAGCAACTCAGCTTTCCTTTACAATAGCCCCGGCAATTACTAAAACGGCTCCCATGATTAAAAGGGCCCGCCCCCACTGAAGGTGAATCCATTCTATGGCTAACTCGCCTAACCCTTTATCAAAGAAAACCCTTATCCCCATGAAGCGGCCCTTTGCGGGCCGCTTACAGCTCTTTCACTTAAAACCTGTTCATCATCTCTCCTAACACTTTCCTTAAACCCGGATAACCCGACGGCTGCTCCTTGGCCACTCCTGCCCGTTCCATGGTTAAACTGTGGTCCACCCGACAGTTTATCGGAAGTGCACAGCTCCCACTCGAGGTAAAGAGAAAACTGAGGGTCCCGGTGGCCCGGCTGGGATTTACCTCCCCAGGGTTCACAAACGCCAGGACATCGATATCCCCTGTGAGGGTACAGGAATCCTCTGTTTCGGTCGTGGGAGTCGCCAGCGATAACCTGATGGTGTTACCTGTAATGCTTCCGGTATAAGGCGCTCCGCTTGTATCCACGGCGGTTAGTGCGTTCCCATTTTGGGTTATGGAAAATTGATCCACAACAATGGGCGTGGCCGGAACAGGACAACTGTTACTTGTCAGATTCGCGCTGAGATTCCAAACCCCTGCTACATTGGGTGTCAGGTCATTATGATCGTCATCGTCTCCACAGCCCGGGATGGCAAGCAATAGAAAGGTTAAAAAAATAATCGTTTTGATATCCTGTCTGGACATATCTTACCCTCCCTCCACCTGCTGTCGGACGCCCTCAACCTATCCCTTATGAACTGCAAAGATTTCAGGTTTCAAATCCGGGATCTTTTTTTTCTGTATACCGCTTATACACCTGAAGCGCAACTCTGGCCGCTTCCTGGCGTAGCGACTCAGGCTCGAGGATCTCGGCCCCTTCACCCCAAGGAAAGACCAGATACCACAACACTTCCTGCGGCTCGGCTACGGTCAAACTCAGAATCAACCCTCCATCGTCGCATCCAAGAATCTGCTGGGATTCATGCCAGTAGGCTTCACGAATGTAAGGGGCAATTTTCGGATCGAAGCGAATTCGTACCCGTACGGGTTTGCTTTCACTGATCATGACCCGAAAGCTGTAACGGTGACGTTCATGAAAGTTATAGTCGGGATGCACCTGAAACTCTTCCGAAAGTAGCTCCACCTGCTTGATCCGGCTGGCCCTTAACATGGCGATACGATCCTCGCCGGGTAAATAGGCATCTACATACAAGGCTCGACCTTTGAAGTAAATCATGTAAATATCGGCCAGAAACCAACGTTTTTGCCCTCGGGAGTAATCCTCATAGAGTATCCTGACACGATGGCGATTCTGCCGGGCTTGCCAGAGCAGATTCATCCATTTTGGGCTGACTTTGAACGTATCTTTGAGGGTTTTCTGGTTAATCGCATAGGAAAGCATCTCACTCGCCGCTTCAGGAGCATTGGCCGCAATCTTTCGAATCGCCTGTACGGCATCCCAAACAAGGGTATGATCCCCGGCCGCCGAAAGCTGACGTACGGCCATGGCCAGACTGATCACTTCGGTTACCGTAAGGTCCAGCACAGGAATGAAAATGTCCCGGATTATCTTATACCTCTTCTCGCGCCGATCATATTTGAATTCAAAACCGAATTGGGCCAGTACCTTCCGATCTTCAAAAAACTGCGAACGCTTGATCCCCAACAGTCGCCAAAGCTCCTCCGGTCGTTGATAAGGGTTGGTCTTGACCTCCGACATGAGGCGGATCATGCGTGCAAACTTGGTCGCTCCATAATTGAAGTTTGAATGATTTGTTTCTTTTAACATCAACCCTAACTTAGGTCTCCGAATCTGGCTCTCACCAGACCCTGACACCCGTTGAGTCCGCCCCTGTCTGGATTGAGGGTAAAAATTTTTAATTTTTTGTCCGGACAGTTGAAGTTTTTCCCTTACGAAAGGCAAGGATAGGAAATCGGTAAGAAGTTGGATAAAATTTTATAAAACCGGTGATCCTCTGTCAAGGAGAGAAATAGGCCCGGAAAAAAATAAAAACCAATCCCTTTCCTCCCAAGTCTTTCTTTTCACCCGGTTAATTTTCCTTTGACTTCTCCTTTTATTCGCCTGTATATTATCTGCATACGTATCTCTAACCCTTTGATTGAAATCGGCCTTTAACCCGACCCTGCCCTTCGGAGGGTGTTCCCCCTTCAACAAACCCAGGGTGAACAGGGAGAGGCCTTAGAAACCAGGAAGTGCTTCAATTGAATTGAATACAAACGGATAGACCTTGGAAAAAATGCAATGGTATCGTTAAGAAAAAAATCTGGTTTGAAAAACCAGAAAGTCTATCCATTCCCTGGAGGTGATCTATCATGCAAAAATCCCAAAATCCCCTGGCAGACTCCTTGAGGATCCTGACCGTTTTTGGAGGACTGGCAGGAATTTATTTGCTCTATAACCTTTTTCAACTGGCAGGTCCCCTCTTGACTCCCCAGGATGTTCGATTTCTGCTGGTGATCAGTATAACGACCACCGTTCTTGCCCTCATTATCCTCTTCAGCTACCTGGCCCTCTTCCTCCTGGAATGGATCCTCCAACTCATCGCCCAACTCAGAAAATTGAAAAGTTCCAACCCCTCCCTTCTGGAGAGCGAACGGTTCAGGCAGTTGGAATTTACCATGGCAACTGCCTTTGAAAGAATAGAATCCCGGCTGGCTTTTATTGAGGATAAAATGGGGGAGGAAGAGGTTTTACCCTCTCGGTTCGTAGAATAGAAAAGGACAAAAAGGTTTCAAAATTTTTGTAAAGTTGGGTGGGATAGCTTGGGAACTGCTACAGTTCATGCCGGTGAGAACTCTAAGTTTTATATGATCTAAAAGGTATTCCAATATCCGACGGCCAGGCCGGTACTACTCTCTCCTCATCAATTTTTTCAGGATCTTGGTACCCAGCGTAATGCCTAGCTCTTTGGTAAATTGGAGGATTTCAGAGTAGGAGAGGTCTTCCAGGGAAAGCCCGGCTTCTTTCAACGCACTTTTCAGACGGGAGAGGTTATCTTCGGTCTGTTGCGCCCGGGTAGCTGATATCTTGCTCTTCTTGATTTTTTTCATCCAGACGACCGGTCGACCCGTAGCAGGATGGGGGATGCGTTCGTAAATGAAAGGAAGCCGTATATGGGCCTGGAGTTCATCCTGGAACAGGGTGTCGAAAACATGCTCGGGGATGTACTTTCCATGCTCTTTCACCAACGCCCAGCCCAACTCGATCAAAACTTCTTCCATCATGTCGGAAGGTTCGTAGGAGGGGGGCTCCTGCTTTTGTTCTCGAGTCGTACGACCCTTTCGGCCAAAATCAGGCCCGTACCGATCGTATAGTCTACGCTTCTCGGGATCGGAGAGAACTTCGTAGGCCTCGGCAGCTTCTTTGAACTTTTCGGCAGCCTCTGCATTTCCAGGATTTCTATCTGGATGATACTTTAAGGCAGCCCTTCGATACGCTGCCTTGATCTCGGCCTCGGAAGCCTCCCTGGAAATTCCCAAAATCTCATAGTAGTTTTTATTTTTCATAACTTAATCTATCTTGAATTTTGGAAAGAATGTCAATAAAATATCTTTTGCATTTTTTAAGTGAGAATTTTTGTTGACAGAAGGGTAACCTGTGTGTTTAATTAATTGCGTTTTATAGAGTTAAGCTTTCCCTTTTTACAAATTTAAAGTCGAAAAGTGTTAGGGAAGAGTTGTTTGGATATCTGGATAATGGAAGTGATTTAGAAACTGGACAGGAGAAAGGGAGGTATGGCTTCATTGAAAAAAAACCATCCGTTGATTTTAACGGGACTGGTAACGATTGATCTTATTGCAACAGCACTTTCTCTACTTCTGGCTTACACTTTAAGATTTTATACGGACATAGTTCCGGTAACCAAAGGGATTCCACCTTTATCCCTTTATTTACAAGCTTTATATCCCATCCTGGTCATCTGGCCCATCGTTTTTAAGCTGTGTGGTCTCTATCTTCCCCGCCGGGGCCATTCAAAAATTGATGAGTTTGTTACGGTCTTTCAAGCGGTAACGCTGGGGACTCTCTTCCTTATTACGTTTAATTTCTTTTTCTTTCCGCTCACCACCTATTCCCGATTAGGTCTTCTCTACTTCTGGGCCATCGATGTCTTTCTCATCGGCATCGGAAGAGCTTTGTTCCATGATCTCATCTCCTACGCCCGGAGTAAGGGATATAATCTGCGCCATATCCTGATTGCGGGAGCCGGGGAGTTAGGCCAATTGCTTGTTCGTAAAGCCCGTTACTATTCAGGGCTTGGATTAAATGTGCGGGGGTTTGTGGATGACGATCCGGCAAAACAAGGGAAAATCATCGAGGGAGTTCCGGTACTGGGTACTCTGGATGATCTGCGAGAAGTTATTCAAACCCATCAGATTCAACAGCTTTTTATTGCCTTGCCTTTGAGTGCCCATGAACGCCTTCTCTCTATCTTGAATACCCTGGATCGGGAATATGTGGATATTAAAGTCGTTCCGGATCTGGTCCAATATGTAGCCCTCAAAGGGGGTGTCGACGAGTTAGACGGTATTCCCATCGTAACCCTGCGGGAAACACCACTTCAGGGTTGGAATAGTATTATCAAACGTGGGTTCGATATCCTCCTGTCCCTGATTGGAATCATCCTGTTCGCTCCTATCATGATCATCCTGGCCATCCTGATTAAGTTAACTTCCCCAGGACCGATTTTTTACGTTCAGCAACGAATGGGACTGGACGGACGGGTTTTCAATATGTATAAGTTCAGATCTATGTATGTCAATGCGGAGCAAAGGACCGGAGCCGTCTGGGCAAAGAAAAACGATCCTCGTCGAACCAAAATCGGGGCTTTTATGCGGAGAACCAGTCTGGATGAACTTCCTCAGCTCTTTAACGTCTTGAAGGGAGAAATGAGTCTGGTCGGTCCTCGACCCGAACGACCTCCCTTTGTTGAACAATTTACAGAAAAATTCCCTCAATACATTCTTCGCCATAAGGTCAAGTCCGGTATGACCGGATGGGCTCAGGTCAACGGCTGGCGGGGAAATACTTCCATTGAAAAGCGGATCGAATACGACCTTTACTATATCGCCAATTGGTCCCTCTTATTTGATATCAAAATCCTTCTCCTTACCCTCTGGAAAGGGATGGTCAACGACCATGCTTATTAAATAAAGGACACGGAGACGCGGGGACATGGGGACACGGGGATTTTGGGACACGGGGACGCGGGAACTGAGAGATGTGGGGAAATGCCTCAAAAGTCCCCCTTTCTCCCGGTTCCAGCTAATCTTACTTATATAACCTCTGATTATGTTGAGGAAATGTCTCAAAAGTCCCCGCGTCCCCGCGTCCCAAAATCCCCGTGTCCCAAAGTCCTTCAGTACTCAGTACTTTTTTTGTAGTTTAAATTCTACGGCCGAGATGCCATGTTTTGCCAACAGGCGATGAAAGGTCCGACGGGGGATCTGAGCTTTTTGGGCGGCCCTGGAGATATTCCCGTTGGTTTCAGAAAGATATCGGATAAGGGATTCTCGTTCAAACTCGGCAATGGCCCTTTCCTTGGCCTTCATGAATCCCTCCTGGATGTTCAGCCTGGGTCTTTTTTCCTGGATATGAAGGGGAAGATGGCCGACTTCGATCTGGGTGGATAAGGTTAAAACAACCGCCCGCTCGATGATATTTTCTAACTCCCGAAGGTTTCCAGGCCAGTGATAACTTTTCAAGTATTCCATGGCTTCGGGAGAGATCCTTTCCACCTTCTTGTTAACTTTGGCTTCTGCCTTCCGGAGAAAATGATAGGCCAGGGTGGGTATATCTTCCACTCGGTCCCGTAAGGGAGGTACAAATATCGTAAACGTGTTAAACCGATAGAAAAGATCTTCTCGAAACTCTCCCTTTTCAATGGCTTCTTCTAAGTTTCGGTTGGTAGCTGCGATAATCCGGACTTTGACCTTCTTCGTGGTTACATCTCCAACAGCTTTAATCTCTCCTGTCTGAAGGACCCGCAACAACTTCGACTGCATGGCCATGTTCATATCTCCGATTTCATCCAGAAAAATAGTTCCTCCATCGGCTTTCTCAAACAACCCGATCTTGTCTTTAATGGCTCCGGTAAAAGATCCCTTTTTATGGCCGAAAAGCTCACTTTCCATGAGAGTCGGAGTTAACGCTGTACAATTTACCGTAACCAGAGGCTTGTCCTTAAGATGACTGTATTTGTGAATGGCCCGGGCAATCAACTCCTTCCCGGTACCACTCTCCCCTCGAATGAGTACGGTGGTCGGTGTCGGAGCTACCTTGAGGATTAGCTCCCCAATCTCTTTCATCTTGGGATTGTTGCCGATGATAAACTCACTCTCAGACTTGGAAGCCAGCTCCCTTAACATCAATTTGTATTTGTATTCTAATTCTTCTTTCTTTTTTCGTTCTTCCAGAAGAAGCTCGTCCTTTCGTTTTTGTACTTCAATGAGATCCCACATGAACTTGGCACTGACACCACCCATAATTTCGGCTCCCTCCGGTTTATGTGCATAAATCTCTTTATCCAACTGGGGATTGCCTGTTACGTTGATAATTAAATCGATCTCTTCACTTTTCAAGAGTTTGCGATAATCGGTGGTGACCGGAATACCTAATTTTCTGGCCAACTCTATCCCCGGAGCATGGGGATTGATATCGGCAACCCCTACAATGGTCACTCCGGAATCTCCATGGAAAATCTCCAATAAAGCTTTTCCCCCTTTTCCGGCGCCTATAATAATAACCCTTGACATAACCTCCCCCTTTTGATGTTAAAATAAGTCCGATGTTGTGATTTTCATTCATTATGGTAAGTTCTCCTTGTTTCGTCAAGGCTTTTGTGAAATTGTGTCGATCCCTCTATGAAAATGTCGCTTCATTGCAGGAAGATCGCCTTCTCTATAGTTACAGGATACTTTAACGGGGAGATGAAGTTACCCCCAAGGGTTTTGTGGACTTGAGATTCTCCTGGTAGATAATTCTTTCACAAGCAATAACAGGGATTCTTCCGTCTTTTCAAGGAACTTAAACCTGGACAAATTCCTTTGGAACCATTATAGTTTTATTCGTTATAGTTTTATTGTTGTTCAAAAAAGGAAAACCTTCGATCTTTAAAGGGAAAAACAAGATAGAACCATGGAACTTTATAAGCGTTTGCTCTCTTACGCCATACCCTACTGGAAGTGGATCTTAGGATCGATGATCTGTTCAGCCCTGGTGGCTCTCTGCACGGCAATTTCGGCTTTGATTGTAAAAAACGTAGTGGACGATATCTTTGCCAACAAAGATCAATTTATGTTACTGATCATTCCCGTTGTGGTCATCGTTCTCCTGGGCTTAAAAGGTCTCTTTGCTTATGGGCAGGCGACGTTGATCGCTTATGCCGGTGAAAAGGTCATTCTGAAATTACGCAATCAGCTCTTTCACCATATTCAATTTTTATCCCTTCGATACTTTTCTAAGACCCCCACCGGAATTTTGATCTCCCGAATTACCAATGATGTAACGCTCCTCCACGTGGTAGTCTCTCATATGCTGGCCGACCTGATCCGGGACGGTTTTACCATTCTAGGATTGTTAGGGGTGATTTTCTATCGACACTGGCTGCTGGCGCTGATTTCTCTTTCGGTCCTTCCCTTGGGTTTTTTATTTATTACCCGATTTGGTCAAAAAGTTCGGAAAATAACCCGGGCCACTCAGATGAAGATGGCGGATATTACCCATATCCTTCAGGAGAAAATCTCGGGAATTCATATTGTAAAGGCTTTTTGTGCAGAAGAAAGGGAGAGCGCTCGTTTCGCCCAGGTTATAGAGGATTATTTTCATATGGCTATGAAATCTGCCCGGATTCATGCAACTTCTTCTTCTGTCTCGGAATTGTTGGGAGGACTGGGGGTAGCCGGAGTCATGTGGTACGGGGGTTATGAGGTTATTCATGGAATTACAAGTCCGGGAACCTTTTTCTCTTTTATGACCGCCCTTCTCATGCTTTACGAGCCGATCAAAAAAATAAGCCGAACGAATAATAAAATTCAACAGGCCATGGCTGCCGCTGAAAGGGTTTTTGAAGTTCTGGATACCCAGCCGGATATTCTAGAGGCGGCCGATGCCATTGAATTACCACCTGTCAAGGGCGATATCGAATATGTTGATGTTTCTTTTCAATATGAAGACCTGCCGGTTTTGAAAAACATCCATTTCCAGGCCCGGGCCGGTGAGGTTACTGCTTTTGTCGGTGTAAGTGGTGTGGGCAAAACAACCCTTTTGAATCTTCTGCCCCGATTTTATGACCCGACCTCGGGAACTATTCGAATCGACGGGGTGGATATCAGCCGGGTAACCCTCAAATCCTTAAGACGGCAGATCGGTCTGGTGACTCAAGATGTAATCCTCTTCGACGATACGGTCCGAAACAATATCGCCTATGGAGTTCCCGAAGCTTCCCTGGAGGAGGTCATACAGGCAGCCAAGGCAGCCTGTGCCCATGAATTCATTATGAAGCTTCCGGAAGGTTACCAGACCGTCATCGGAGAGAGGGGACTCAGGCTTTCCGGTGGGGAACGACAACGGATTGCCATCGCCCGGGCCATTCTCAAGAATCCTCCCATCATGATCCTGGACGAAGCAACCTCTTCCCTGGATGGAGAATCTGAAAGAGTGGTCCAGGAAGCTTTGGGTAATCTCATGCGAGACCGTACAACCTTGATCATCGCCCATCGCCTGTCTACCATTCAAAATGCCCATAAAATCCTGGTCCTGGATCATGGACGAATCGTCGAGGAAGGAACCCATGAGGAACTTCTAAAACTAAATGGAATTTATACCCGGTTGTATGAAATGCAGGCATCTGCTGTCCGTTATCCATCGTCGGTCAGAGTAGACTCTGGATACCCGGTATTAAACAACCAACCCCGGGTTACGGACAACGAACGGCCAACAACAGATAAATCTTGAGAGGTTTGGAGAGATTTTTCAGGGATCTCCTTCTAAGGGGGGTTGGCCTGTTCTTTACTCCGACCCCTCTCAGGCCGGAAGAGATAGATTATTCCCGGATTAAACGGATTCTCGTCGTGCGTCAGCACGATCAAATCGGTGATCTCTTGATTGCAACCCCGGCCCTCAGAGCCTTGCGAGAGAGATTCCCTCAAGCTTATATAACCGTCGTGGTTCGCCAACTGACCCAGGAGATCCTGATCAATAATCCTTATATAGATGAGGTCCTTGTGTATTATCGACAACTTCAACACTGGAGTCTTTCCACATTTTTAACTTTTATCAGGCGTATCCGTCCCTACGATCTGGCTGTGGTACTCAATACGGTCTCCAGGTCTTTCTCCAGTGACCTTATCGCCTGGCTAAGTGGTGCGAAATATCGACTCGGATCAATGTATAAAAAGTACGGTCCCGGACCCGGAGATCTTTTCTATAACCTGGCCGTACCTGTGGATACCCAAAATGAAAAAAGTCAGGTAGATTCTAACCTGGATGTGGTTCGGTATATCGGTGCCGATACAACCGATAAGAGTTATATCCTGGTTTTGACCGAAGCAGAGATCCTTCAAGGTCAACAGATGTTACAATCTTTATCTATCCCTCCCGCCCGTTGGTTAATCGGAGTCCATTTGGGGGCCCGGTTTGAGAATAAGAGATGGCCCCTGGATAAATATGCCCACTTATGCGATGCGCTGGTGGAGCTTTATGGAGCTAAGATTATCTTAACCCGCGGACCCGGTGAAGAAAAATTGGTGGAAACCCTCAAAGAGCAGGTTAAAAATAAGGAGAGCGTTTTTATATCTCCTCCCACTACCTTGAGGACCCTGGCCGGCCTGGTGCGAAATTTCGATCTGTATATCGGAAACGATACCGGGGCCC
This sequence comes from Candidatus Limnocylindrales bacterium, assembly GCA_035559535.1. NCBI lineage: Bacteria > Bacillati > Chloroflexota > Candidatus Limnocylindria > Candidatus Limnocylindrales > Candidatus Limnocylindrales bacterium. Next base: position 204,469 of record DATMBG010000021.1, on the reverse strand, counting down.
TCCATATCGCTGCTTCCCAAAAGGTTCCCCTTATCGGCTTGTATGGGCCGTCTAATCCAGCCCAATGGAAACCGATTGGGGATATCTACCTGGCCATTCGAAAGGAGAACAGAAAAATAGATTCCATCTCGGTAGAAGATGTCTTAGCCGGTGTGGAAGTTCTTTTAAAAAACTGGAGTGCAGAGACCCTACCTGCTACTACATTGTTTACCTAGTTTTGTTTAACGTTTAAGTGGCCCTCACCCCCGGCCCCTCTCCTGTGTAGGGGCGGGAGGCCTCCCGCCCCTACGGAGGGGGGGCACTGGGGGGCTAGGGGGGGGATGGGGGTGAGGGGAGCTGGGGAGTGAAAGCAGCCCTATGAGGTCAAAATTAAGGTAACAGTGTACTACTCCCTTGTAAAGTTAGATTTGAATAACGGTTCTGCCTTTACTCCCGGTGAACCCCCCTCTCCCCCTTCCCTTCCCGTCCACGGGGAGGATGAGGAGGGTTCACCGGGAGCTGGCCCGGAGATCTTCTCGCTTCCCTCTCCGCCCACGGGGAGGGAAAGGGAGGGTGAGGGGAAATTACACAGAATTAACATTACAAAGTATTCCTACACTCCAGGTTGATAAGAGATGTTAAATCAAACACTTTCTCATAAAGAGCAGGTCCTGAAATGGTGTGAAAATTTAGCCCAGTTTGGCCTGTTTTCCTTCGTTTTATTTCTACCGGCCTCTATTGCCTTTTCCCAGATCAGCCTGGGATTTATCTTGGTTGCCTATTTTGCAGAGGCCCTAACAACCCGCCGACTCCGATTTATGAAGAGTCCTATGGATCTCCCTATCCTTCTCTTCGTCCTGGCTACTCTGATCTCGACACTCTTTAGCGTTAACGTGTTCAAGAGTTTGAAGGTCCTCATTCCTTCTCTTTTCCCCATGTCGGTGTTTTACCTGGTTTTCTATTACCTGAAAGATCTCAAAACCATCAAAAAATTAATAACCCTTCTTTTAATTATTGCAACCCTCAACGCAATTTATGGAATTGCCCAGCACTTCTGGCATATAGACTGGTTCCGTTTAAGTGGCCATAAGAATTACTTAAGACCCGTCACTGATTTGCCTGGGTCCGATATCCGTATACCCGGGACTTTTTCCATCTCTATGACCTTTGCTGGACAGCTCATTATGGTCCTTTCTCTGGTCTGGTCTTTTATTCTCTTTGATCGATCCAATAAAAACAAATTTCCACTGATCGTTTCCGCAGTCTGTATATTTTTTGCCCTGATATGGACCTATACCCGAAGTGCCTGGTTAGGATTTGGGGTTGCTTTGCTGTTCTTAGGTTATCTAAAAGGCCGAAAATCATTCTTAAAACTGATTTTGGGTGCTCTGGTCTGTGTAATAATAATTTTTATGCTTCAACCTTCGGTTTTAAACCGTGCCAGGAGTATGTTTAGCTTTGAGCAGAATATGGATCGCATCTATATCTGGAAAAGTTCCCTGGATATGATTAAAGATCATCCGATAACTGGAATCGGACAGGGAAATTATAATAAGTTGTCCCGGGAGTACCAAAAATCTTACCCCTTTAAAGAACCCCCAAGCCATGCCCATTCCCACAATGATTTGATTATGATTACCGTTGATCGGGGTATTTTAGGCCTGATGGCTTTTATCTGGCTCTGGATCACGATCTTTAAACAAACCGGAGTGACCCTTGAGCAAATTCCCCCGGACCGTTACTACTTACGGGCCTTGATCCTGGGTTGTCTGGCCGGTTTTATCGCCTTTTTCGTTGAAGGATTCTTTGAAAACAATTTTGGAGATTCTGAAGTAGCCATGATGCTGTGGTTTCTGGTAGCCGTTGTTATGGTTGTCAAAGAAAAACTTATCCCGACAACCTTACCCACCGATGTGGAAGAACTTGTATGGGAAGAAAAGCGTATGGTGGGGATTTTGACCTTCGCCATTTTGATTATTATGGCCGTGATGGTTATCCTGCATCTGTAAAAATTTCAAGGCAGTTTTTTCTCACCTAACCCCCAACCCCCCTTCCCCCCGCATGCGGGGGGATAGAGGGGGGAAGGGGATTTAAGTCAATAAAAAAGATACTCTTATGAGAAGGGGGAACTCGGCATACGTGCCAGGTTAAGCTGAAAAGCCCGTCAGGAGCGAACCGTGGGTAGCCCCGGACGTAAGTCCTTACCTTTATTCACATTTTTCGATTTGGGAGGATGGGGTTTAAAACGGTCAGGTTAGTAGGTCAACCGTCCCGGTTGACACACCTTCGACATGAAAAAATGTGGGTAATGCTAAGGATGCAAGTCAGGGGATCCAGTCATCCAGAATTTTTCAAGCTCCGGAGGAGCGGCCTGTGAAACAGGTCGCCCCGCTGAGGCTTAGAGGAAGATAGGATGGGGAGGGAACTTCGCTTCAAAGTTCCTTCCCCTGCAAAGCGGGGGAAGGTTAGTAGGTTAAATATCCGGTGGATCAAACGTCTCGTTTGATATTTGACATTAAGGGTCCTCCTCAGGGATCTCACTCTTATCCTGGCGCATAGGGGGGTTGAGGGAGGCTTCGGGAGAGGGAGAGCAAAGGAGGTAAGGCAGACAGTCGCGTCCCGACCAAGCCTTAGCCTGGGGCTTATGCCCAACCTCTCCTACCGATTATTGCTTTTTCACTGCCTCAAACCATCGTATAATCTGAGGATACCTCTCCTCAACAATTTTCCAGGATTTAGGTTCTGCGGCCATTCTTTGGAGAAAAGCGTAAATAGAAATATCAGCCAGGGAATACCGGTTCCCAACCAGCCATTCTCGCCCGGTCAGGAGATCATTGAGAATTTTTAGATTTTCTTCCACCGCTTTTTGATATTGTGCTAAAAGCGCTTTATCTTGCTGAGATTCTTCTTTATTAATTTCCATTCTGTACTTATACAGAATTTTGGCCAGATGCTCGTCGGCGTATTCTTCTATCAACTTGCATAAAGCCCTTTCATAAGGATCTTCGGGAAGTACACTCCGTCTCATCTAAAAAAATAGAAAAACAAGGGAGAAAGGAAAGTGATGGGACAGGCCTCAGGAAGGGGGGCCAGGAGGTCAGGTGAGAAAAACCTGCCTCTACCCCTGAAAATCCTGCCCTTCACACCTTCTTTCTCCCCTTCTCCTATCCGGTTTTCCGATATAAAAAGCTAGAATAGGTCTTTAGAACTTAAATTAATAGTGCTTCTCCAGGTACTCGATGATGTCCGTAGAGTCCACAATCACTTTATCATTATCCACCAACACCGGAACGAGTTCCTGTCCGGAAATTTTAATCAACTCGCTTTTGTCGTTGCGAGGAACCTCTATTTTTTCATAATCCAACTGTTTATAAGAAAGAACCTTTCTTACTTTTTCACAGTAAGGTCAGGTCTCAAACTGGTAAAGCTTTAACATGTAAATCTTCTCACCTCCTCTCACTCTCCCTCAAACATAGGTACCAGAAAGCACTTTGTCAAGATACTTAAAAAATGGAATTGACAGCTATCTCCGCTCTACCTACTTTAAGGATAGTTTACTCTGCCAGGAATGAGGGTTGCTGATGAATTTCAAGAAGAACTATTTTAAGAAAGTCATTATTTATTTTTTGTTGTTTCAGGGTCTCATTTTTATCGGGACGAAGCATTTTTTCCTTACCTTTCCGACTTATGCTAAGCCGGCTGCTTCCTCGAAGCCTGCCTTTTATAAGATACTTCCCGGCCTGAGTCAGGTTAAATTTTATGGAAGCTCCCCTTTTGATAAATTTACGGGTACCAGTACGCAGATTGAAGGCTTCCTGGAGGGACCCATCGAAACGATCACCCAGGCCCCTTCCTCAAATTTAAAAGCCGAAGTTCGGGTAGAGGCCCGGTCTCTGAATACGGGTAATGATCGTCGGGACAAAAAGATGAGGGAAACCCTGGAGGTAGAGAAATATCCTCTGATCACCTTCAAATTGGGTCAGGTCCGCTTGATTCAAAAGGCTTCGGATACAGGCCCGGACAGATATAAAGTGGAAGGGATGCTGGGTATTCATGGAGTTGAGAGACCTGTGACCGTGGAAGTTGAAAGTAAGAGGGAAGGTAACCGGGTGACTATCTCCGGTAAAATGCCTCTGGATATTACAGATTATCAGATCGATCCGCCCCGGGTTCCTGTTATTGTCTTTGTCAAGATGGATAAGAATGTGAGGGTGGAATTTAATCTGGTTGCCGAGGCGAGCCCTTAGTTTTGAAGGAAGGGTCGGGTTTTAATCCTCCGATGGTTTCCAGGGAATCAGCCATTCTTTGAGAATAGAGTCCCTGGCCATGGATCGAGCCACAAAATTAGCCAGCCAGGGGCGATAAAGAATATGTTGAAGGACGTGGCAGATCCGGAATTTTTTTCGGAATTCCTGGATTCGGGTACGGTCATAGCTTTGTAGAAATTCCTTTGAGAAGTTGCCGACTTTAAAAGCTTCATGAACAACTTCGGCTGCCAGTTCTCCGCTTCGCAGGGCGTGATAAATGCCTTCCCCTGTAAAGGGATCTATAAATCCGGCAGAATCTCCGACCAGAAGGGCTCCGTCCCAAGAGCAGCGTTTTGCTTTGAAGGCCAGAGGACCTACGCCTTTGAGATGACCTTCCGGTCGAGCTCCGGCTAATTTTTCCCGAACGAGACGGTTTCTGAAGAGTCCTTCCAGGAGGTAATCCCAGAGATCTCCACGACGGTTTTGAATTGCCTCCCAATCTACGACCAGGGAAACGTTAAGCCGGTCCTCTCCAAGGGGTGCAATCCCGCAGTATCCCGGTGGATGGACATACATTTCCACATATTTTCCCGGATCACGAACCTCTCTGAAGTAGGTCATCAGAGCCACTTTTTTTAACCACCAGTATCCCCTGTGGAGATGAAGTCGCCGGGCTACTATACAGTTTCTTCCTCCGGCCCCGATGACCATACGGGATCTGAGTTCTAACTTGTCCCCGGTCGGGTGAATACCCCTGACCCCACAGATCCGGTCCCCTTGAAAGATGAGATCGGTTACTTTGAATCCTTCCAGGGTTTCAATTCCGGTTGCCTGAGCATTTCGGAAGAGGATCTCATCGAAGAGGAACCGGGGCATATTAAATCCCAGGGTCGAAGTATCTTCCCGGTGGGGAAAATAGGTTGAAAAATCCAGTTTAAAGTGGAATTTCTGGTAGGAGGAGATAAAAATCCCCTGGGTTTCCCAGGGCTTTTTTTCCCGGATGGCCGGGAGGGCACCCAACCGGTCCAGTACTTCGGGGATCTCCGGGCTCATAAATTCTCCACAAACCTTTTCTCTGGGAAATCGGGCTTTATCCACTAAAAGTACCCGATAACCCCTCCGTCCTAGAAAGGTAGCCGTAGCAGACCCCGCAGGACCGGCTCCAACGATAATAACGTCAAACACGCCTATCAGTGTAAGGGTATAGAGTAGGGAGTATGAGGGTATTTACTTCCATCTTCCCACACTTCCACACTTCCATCCTCCCATACCCTCACCAGCTATGTCTTGAATAAAACAACTTTCCCCGCAATCCGTCGACCACGAATTTGATATTATTTATCAACATACGATGGGCATTCCTTTTGTGATGCCACCAGAGGCGGTTTCTCAGAATATATCGCGGGTTGAAGTAAAGCTTTATTCCATACAGGATCATCCATTTCTTCAACTCTTCGGTGGTCAGAAATTGAGTTCGTACATTACAAATAAATCCGGTGTATCGTGTTAAATCATCGGGATTGGTGATATAACCCTGTGCCAGCAGTTTTTCCCGAACTTCGGTTTTCGGATAGGGGGTCATGCACTGGACGATGGCGTGGTCCACTCCGATATCATAGGCATAATCGTAAGTGCTTTTGATGTCTTCACGGTCGTCTTGAGGATTACCGATAATAAAGCCGCCCAATACACAAATATCCTGCTCTTGCAGAAGGGAAACCGCTTTTCGGGTATTTTGCAAAACCCCTCTTTTATGCATTTCCTTTAGATTTCGTTCGATTCCGCTTTCGATTCCCATGAATACCAAACGAAATCCGGCCTGTCTTAACCAGCCTGCCAGCTCTGGATCTGCTGCGATACCCGGGACGCTAGCCTGGGTGATATAATACAGATCGTTGACCTTTTCCCGAACCATGGCCTTACACAGTTCTTTGAGCCGTTTTACATTCAAGGTGATATTATCATCGACAAAAAAGACCCCTTTAACTCCCCGGGCTTGTAAGTTCTTGAGATCCTGGATAATGCGTTGGATAGGGTAAAGTCGGAAAGATCGCCCGTACATTTTGGTAATACTGCAAAAGTTGCAGGGTAAAGTACATCCTCGAGACGTTTCTGCACAGTCGAACTTCTTTTTCATGAATTCAAAATCCTGGAGTATTCGACAATCCCGATTGGGAAGTTTGATTTGCTCAAGATCGAGAAGGGGGGCCGGGGGGTTATGGTAAAAGATCCCGTTCTGCCTGAAGGACAGGCCGGGGATGGAGGCAAAGTTTTTCTTCTCAGAAGCTAACTCCTGAACCAATCGGTTGAAGGTGATCTCCCCTTCACCCCGGACGATGAAATCGAACAGCCTGCCGTCATCACTGTCCCCTATTTCCTGGTACATCAAGCTGGCATGATACCCACCTAGAACCGTTAGAACTTCACCCTTAACTCTTTTACAGATGCTGGCAATACGCCGTGCACTGTCGTATTGAAAACTCATGGCACTGAGACCGACCAGATCCGGGTCAAAATCGTCCATGATTTTTTCAATAAACGAGGTGATCTTCTTTTTATGCAGGACAAGATCCAGAACTTTGACATCACATCCCTCTAAATTTCCGGCAATGGAGCATATTCCAAGGTTTGGAACCTCCATGATGTGATCAAAGCAACTGGTGGTATCCGGCATGGCAATAAGTAATACTTTCATACCTCTGTTGCCCGCTGTCTGTTGCCTGTTGGTTACGCTCTACAACGGATAACGGACAAATTTCTTGACAGGGTTTTATAAAAACTTTTATCATATTAACTTAATTTCATTCAATCCAGGCCCCCTCCTTTGTCGTGGAGGTTAAAAGTGAAAAGCTTGATTTATTAACTCTATCTCAGAAGGAGAAGACATGTCAAGGAAAGCTTGTAAAAAATCGCCTAAAATGTTGATGGTCATGTATAATTTAATAACTGTTCTGTTTTTCTCTGCCTGGCTTTCTGCTGCCAATGACCCGATGAAGGCCTTAGAGGTTACAAAATACAAGGAAAAGAAAAAAGCTCCGGATTTTACCCTGAAAAACCTGGAGGGTCAGGAGGTAAGTCTGTCCAGTTTTGTGGGTAAAGTGGTTCTCTTAAACTTCTGGGCTACCTGGTGTATTCCCTGTCGTAAAGAGATGCCCGCCATAGATACACTTTATCAGGAATTTAAAGATGAAGGCCTGGTTGTTCTAGCCATCGATTACCAGGAAACTTTAGATAAGATCAAGGCCTTTTTGGAAGAGACAAAGGTGTCTTTTCCGATCCTTCTGGATTCAGAGGGAAAAACAACCAAAGACTATGGGGTAAGGGGTTTACCAACCTCTTATTTAATCGACAAGGAGGGATTTCTTATCGGATGGACCTTAGGCGATAGGGATTGGGCCAGCGAGGACGCCAGGAAGCTGGTTAAAAATCTTCTTAAATAGGGTCCGTTGCTTGTATTTTTAGTCCCGGCCTTAAACCCAAAGGACTCCCGGGGCCACAGGCAACGGACCTTATTTAATTAAATCCAAACCATCTGGGTATAAACAACGAGAGGGGTTCTAAAAAGGCAATCCCCAATAAAGTCAGGATTAAGACCAGCATGTAAGGGGCAAAGGTTTTGGCAGTCTCTCCGATATTAGCTTTGGCGATGCTGCAGGACAAAAAGAGTCCAAGACCGATAGGGGGCATAAAGAAACCGATTCCCAGGGCCGCAATGGAGATAATTCCAAAGTGGATGGGATCGATATGAAATTGGAGGGCTACCGGATAGAGGATGGGGGCTAAAATCAGTAAAGAAGGAAGTCCCTCAAGAAGTCCGCTGAAAATCAGATAGAGTACAACGGTAAAAGCCAGAAAAAACCAGGATCCTGAAGAGATACTGGTAATCCAACCGACGATCAATTGAGGAACCTGTTGTCGGACCATAACCCAAGAGAAAATAGTAGCCGTTGTAACCAGCCACAGAGCCATTCCGCTGGTAGTGGCGCTTTCGATGAAGATTCTGGGAAGATCCCGAAACTTTATTTCTCGATAGATGAGGAGCCCTACGATGAGGGCATAGGCAACAGCGATCACAGCGGCCTCTGTAACGGTTACAATTCCTGTAAAAATCCCTCCAAAGATAATCACCGGGGTCATCAGGGGGATGATTGCATGAAGAAAAGTCTTACCCAACTGTTTCCAGGAAGTACGTGGGGTACTGGCCCATTTTCCTCTGCGGGCTTTGAAGTAAATAAGTCCCATCAATGAAGCAGCCAGGACAAAGGCGGGAATAAACCCTCCGAGAAAGAGCGCGGCCACCGAGACATTAACCAGGGTTCCCAGGACGACCATATGGATGCAGGGAGGAACCAAAATACCCATAGCTGCAGAGGCACTCACAATGGAGGCGGCTTCTGCCTGGGTATAACCGGCCCGAATCATGGCCGGAATAAGTAAAGAACCGACTGCGGCCACATCTGCGGTGGTGGATCCCGAAATACCGGAGAACAAAATCTCCGAGATCACCACAACCATGGCCAGCCCCCCTCGAATGTGCCCGACCAGGCTTATGGCAAAGTTAACCAGACGTTGAGAAATACCTCCCGTCTCCATCAAAGCTCCGGCCACAATGAACAGGGGGACGGCCAGGAGAACAAAGGAATCCACCCCAACCACCATTCTTTGGGGCATAATTGTGAGAGGAACCTTTCCATCGAGTACCAGGTAGCTCAGTGCCGATAAACCTAGCGAGAAAGCAATGGGCGTGTTAATAACCAGCAGGATAATAAATCCGGTCAGAAGCACAAGCAGAGGATTCAAACTCAGGATAAATCCCTTAAGTCCATACCCTAAACCGCCGACCCCCAGACCCAGCAGTAAAATAATCCCTCCTCCGCGTAAGATTTCTCGAGCCGGGAGACGGAAAAGCTGGAAAAGAAGGGAGATAATCATAGCCAGAACTCCTATTGAGAGGGGTAACATGAAAAAGCTCTGGGAGAATCCTACGGCTGGGGATGGCTCGTCCCAACGTCGCTGGACCAGTTCTACACTCCAGCGGAAAAGAAAGGCAAAAAAGAAGATCAGGATGAACTGTCCGACAATATCCAAGGTTTGTTGAGCCTTGTGGGAAAACCGACGATAAACAATCGCAACCCCAATGTGTTGTTTGTGAAAGAAGGCTACGGCACCTCCCATGAAGGTCAACCAGACCAAGAGCAGGCGGGCGATTTCTTCCGACCAGGTTAGGGGATTATTTAACACATAACGAAAAAAAACCCCTAAAAAGACCACTACAAATTCTGTTGCCAGAATTAAACCGGCAAACCATTCCAATAAACGTTTCATTCCTGCCTCCCTGCCTGTACTAAGCCTGTTTTGCAGCCTGCAGTTTCGGATACAGATCGGTTCCCCAACTTTTTTCAAAGGCTTTATATACCTCTGCTGTGGCCTTGCGAAATTCATCCAGGTTAGGTTCTGAAAAAATCATGCCGAGCTCTTTAAGCTTTACTGCATACTCCTGTTCTTGTTTTTGGGTGAGCTCTCGCATGTATTCCGCAGCATTCAAGGCTTCTTCTTTCAGGATCTTCTGATATTCCTCCGGGAGTCCTGTAAGCCAGGTGTGGTTTGCCAGCAGAATATTGGCCTGGAGCATATGATAAGTAAGTGCAAGATACTTGGTCACCTCGTATAATTTAGAGGCATAAAGGGAGGGGAGGGGAGCTTCTGCACCATCTACGACTCCTTGCTGGAGACCTTGATAGACTTCAGGCCAGTCCATAGGGGTCGGATTGGCTCCCAGGGCTTTAAAGGTCTCGGTGAACATGCGGTTTTTAGAGACCCGAATTTTTAACCCTTTCATATCTGCCAGGGAATTGATGGGTTTATTTCGCGTAAATACGTGACGCCAGCCAAAATACCAGTAATCTATTACCTGCAGTCCCTTTGAATTAACCAGTTGGTCTTCCATGTTCTTTACAAAGGGTCCGTGGAGAACTCTTTTGGCTTCGTCCCAATCCTTCCAAAGGTAAGGATGGCTGAAGATGGCAAATTGGGGTTGGAAGGTCCCCAATCCGGCCGGACTCACAACGGTCATTTCAATGGCTCCAATAGCGGTTGATTCTGCGGCATCGATCTCGGCCCCTAATTGTCCGGCAGGAACTACCTGAATCGTAAAATTCCCCTGGGTCCGCTCTTTGATCTTATCGGCCATACTGACCAATGCAGTATGCTGGGGATCCCCCACCGCAAGGGAGTGGGCCAATCGTGCTAAAATTTGCTTGTCTGCTCCAAAGGCTTTAGACTTCTTAAATCCAAGTAAGGAAGATAAAGGAATCGCTCCGGTAGCTATGAAAGCTATTTTAAAGAACTCACGACGATTTAACAAAGAAATTTTTTCGGTCTCCATAGTATTCGTGCCCCTGGTCCGTTGTGTATAACCCTGACCCTCTCGGGCCTGATCTTACTTTCGTGCCCCCTGCAGGACACATAAACCCCAAACTCAATTTAATAAGGCCCGGGTCGGTCTGTTATCAGCAACGGACAACGGGTCATAGGTAGGTAGGGTAAGACGGCCGTCTTACCCTACCTCTTTTTTCCAACGAAGTTTGGGTTTTCTTGCGGCGGTTGTCTCGTCTAAACGTCGGACCTTCGGAAGGTGAGGAGCACTGCGAACAACCTCGGGTTTTTCCTCAGCTTCTTTTGCAATGGCTCGCATGGCCTCAATGAACCGATCTAGAGTCTCTTTACTTTCGGTTTCTGTAGGTTCAATCATCAAAGCTCCATGAACGATAAGCGGAAAGTAAATGGTCGGAGGATGAAATCCATAATCCATCAAACGTTTAGCAATATCCAGGGTTTTAACATCATTTTTTAGTTGATATTTGTCTGAAAAAACACACTCGTGCTTACAATATCGGTCGTAGGGAAGGTGGTATACGTCTCGGAGTTGACTCAGGATATAGTTGGCATTGATAACCGCATTTTCCGAGACCTGTTTAAGGCCCTCAGCTCCCATCGTTCGTATGTAACAATAGGCCCGAACCATCATTCCAAAATTTCCATAGAAGGCCCGTACTTTTCCAATAGACTGGGGCCGGTTGTAATCCAGATAATAGAAATAGGGAGTACGGGCGACCGGCCGGTCGCCCGTACTCCCTCCCATACCCCCATACGTTCTTTTCTCTTCCTCGGTTTTTTCTCTACGTTCCGGTGTAGGAACAGGCATAAACGGAACCAGGTGAGATTTGATCCCAACCGGACCGGCTCCGGGGCCTCCTCCTCCGTGGGGAGTGGTAAAAGTTTTGTGAAGGTTAAACTGGATGACATCGATTCCCATATCTCCCGGGCGGGCCATGCCTAATAAGGCATTCAGATTGGCCCCATCACCGTAAACCAGTCCCCCCTTCTCATGAACGATCCGGGCTATTTCCAGAATATGTTCTTCGAACAGCCCCAGGGTATTGGGATTGGTAAGCATAATTGCGGCCACCTCTTCGTTCATAACCTTTTTAAGAAGATCGGGGTCTATACAGCCCCGGTCGTTAGATTTTAACGAGATGACCTCATAACCGCAAAGGGTTGAACTGGCCGGATTGGTTCCATGGGCCGAATCGGGAATAATAACCTTCTTGCGCGGATTTCCCTGGGAAGTTAAATAAGCCCGAATCATCATGAGCCCGGTCAACTCTCCATGGGCTCCTGCGGCAGGTTGTAAGGAAACCCGATCCATTCCACTGATTTCGCAAAGATACTTTTCCAGCTCGTACATGAGACGAATGGCCCCCTGGGCTAACTCCTCCGGCTGATACGGATGGATCTGCGCAAACCCGGGGAGTCGGGCGATATCCTCATGGACCTTGGGATTATACTTCATGGTGCAGGAACCCAGAGGATAAAATCCCACGTCAATGGCGTAATTCCATTGGGATAACCGGACAAAATGTCGGATGACATCTACCTCACTGACCTCGGGAAATCCCGAAACCTCCTCGCGTATATACTCCTCTGGGATAAGTTGCCGGACCTCCACTTCCGGTACATCCAAAGCCGGAAGTGAATAGGCTTTTCTACCTTCTACACTCTTTTCAAAAATCACATCCTCATTGTAAATAAGGCCTTTGGTCCCAACCGTCTCTTTCATGGGCATGGGTTGTTAACCATCTAGTTATCCGTTAACGATATCTAACTCGATGGTTAAGGGGTAAGGGTTAATTTTTTAAGGACCTCCACTAAGTTATCTATGTGTCCTTTTGAATGATTCTCGGTTACACAGACCAGCATGCAGTTCGTGAGTTCCGGGTAAAATCTGCTCAGGTCCAGCCCTCCGATAATCTTGTTTTCCAGCAGGATCTGGTTTATTTCCGGCAGGGGTCGGGGGGTCTGGATTACAAATTCATTAAAAACAGGCCCATCGAATAAGAGTTTATAACCCTTCAGTTGACCCAAAGTCTGCCTGGCATAATGGGCCTTTTGAAGGTTTTGAATGGCAAGTTCTCGAATTCCTTGTTTTCCCAATGTGCACAGATAGATGGTATTTATCAGGGCACAGAGGGCTTCATTAGTACAGATATTAGAGGTGGCCTTCTCCCGCCGAATGTGTTGTTCTCGGGTGGACAGGGTCAGGACGTAGCCGCGCTTTCCTTCCAAATCGGTTGTTTCCCCGGCCAGTCGCCCCGGCATCTTCCGGAGATATTCCTGTCGAACGGCAAAAAAACCCACATAGGGACCTCCAAAATTGAGGGGATTACCCAGGGATTGACCCTCCCCTACAACAATATCGGCTCCAAAATCTCCAGGGGCTTTGAGAATCCCTAGAGCTATGGGTTCTGTGACAACCACGATAAATAAAGCTCCCGCCTCTTTAGCCATACGTGAGACCCTGGCCAGATCTTCGATGCAGCCGAAAAAGTTAGGATATTGGACGACGACCGCCGAGGTATTTGGATTTGTTAAACTCCTGCAGACCTCCAGATCGGTCGTTCCTTTTTCTGTAAAACCGACTTCTCGAATCGTGATTCCAAAATGTTTTACATAGGTTTTTAAAACCATTCGATATTCCGGGTGAATCCCTGTGGAAAGGATCACTTCAGGACGCTCGTTGATTCGATGGGCCATAAGAACGGCTTCCGCCAGACCTGTAGAGCCATCATACATGGAGGCATTGGCCACCTCCATGCCAGTTAACTGACAAATAAGGGTTTGGTACTCAAAGATGGCCTGTAAAGTACCCTGGCTTATTTCCGGCTGATAGGGCGTATAGGCCGTATAAAATTCCGAGCGGGAAACCAGATGGTTGATAAGGCTGGGAATGAAGTGATAATAAGCCCCAGCTCCTAAAAAGGAGATATATTCCTCTACCGGGGTATTAAGTGCACTGAGAGCTTTCAGCTCTTCTATGAGTTCTTTTTCCGACAGGGCAGCCGGTAAGTTCAATTTTCGTTTTAATCGGATCGACTCGGGTATATCTGAAAAAAGTTCTTCAACCGATTGAACCCCGATCTTTTTTAACATCTCCTGACGATCTTTGTCGGTGTTGGGTATATAACGCATCCTGGGGTATGGAGGTGTGGGGGTGTGGGGGTATGGAAGTAGGGGGGTATGGAAGTATATTCTTTCCCACTCCCACACTCCCATACCCCCATACTCCAGTAGGGGCGATCGGCCGATCGCCCCTACACACTCCCACTCCCATACTATTTTTTTCTTTTATAGAACGGCGTGGGAACAATCTTAGCTTTAACCTTTTTATCCCGGATAAGAATATCCAGCTCGGTGCCGATCTCACTGTATTCTATTTTTACATAGCCAAGTCCTATATTTTTATCCAGATAAGGCGCATAGGTTCCGCTGGTAACTTCTCCAATGGGTTCCTGGCTTTTCAGAATTTTATAGTGAGGTCGGGCAATTCCTCTTTCGATCATTTCAAATCCAACTAATTTTTTCTGAATCCCCTGTTCCTTTTGTTTAAGGAGAGCTTCCCGCCCGATGAAGTCTCCTTTATCATATTTTACAATCCATTCCAGATCTGCTTCTAAGGGGGTCGTTTGATCGGTTATATCGTTTCCATATAAAACCAATCTGGCCTCTAACCTTAAGGTATCCCGGGCCCCCAAACCAACCGGTTTTAATCCGTACTCCTGTCCCACTTCGAGAAGCTTATTCCAGACTTCAATAACCTTTTCTTGATGGTCTTCTGGATTGGCTTCTTCGGAAGGGATATAAAGTTCGAATCCATCTTCACCGGTATAGCCGGTTCGGGATATCCAGGTTTTAATCCCTCCCACCGTTCCTTCCATAAAACGAAAGGATTTAAGGGTGGAGAGATCGATTTCTGTAAGTTTTTGTAAAATCTCGGCAGCCTTCGGTCCCTGTAAAGCCAGAAGAGCTATCTCATCACTGATATTTTTAATCTGTACGGGAGCAAAACCCGGCTTTTTCGGGGAGATAATTTCCTGAATCCAGGCGTAATCTTTATCTGTGTTGGCCGCATTCACACAGAACATGAATTGCTCTTCACTAAATTTATACACGGTGATATCGTCAACAAAGGTTCCTGTGGGATAAAGCAAGGCCGAGTATTGAACCTGGCCTGGTACCAGTTTTGCCGCCTGATTCGTCGTGAGGTACTGAACGGCCTGTAGAGCTCCAGGGCCTTTAAACAGGATTTCGCCCATATGGCTGATATCGAAAAGTCCGGCCTTCGTGCGGGTTGTGAGATGTTCCTCGATGATTCCGGTGTATTGGACCGGCATCTCCCATCCTGCAAAATCGATCATTTTAGCTCCGAGAGCTTTATGAATCTGATTTAGGGGAGTTTTTTTCATTTCTCTTTTAACTTTATCCACCCAGCCTGGCCAGATCTTCTCTGGCTTTCTCTGCGACTTCTGAATTGGGAAACTGGGTCAAGATATAGCGTAGATGGGAAGTGGCCTCCAGTTGCCTGCCCAATTTCAGGAAGGCCTGTGCTTTGTTATAATAGGCCCAGGGTAATCTCTTACTTTTAGGATAAAGGTTAATAAGCTTATCGTATTCTTTAAGGGCCGTTTCATAGGCTTTGAGATTGAAGAATGCCTCTGCAATTTGGTATTGAGCAAGATCGGCCAGTTCTGCATTGGGATAGAGCTCCAGATATTTCTGAAAGCCGGCGATGGCCACATCGTAATTACCCTGATTGTATTCATTTTGAGCGGTCTGATAGAGCCGTTCTGGAGAGGTTAAATCCTCTGATTTCCCCCCAACTGCTGGTGAAGGCGGTACAGAAGGTAGCTGGGGCAATGAACCCGTTTGACCGGTAGGGGGTGTTGGATTAACATGGGAGGGATTACCCATTGGATTTACGGAAGAGGCTGCTTCACCGCTATTGGTAACCGGACTCGTTCCGGTAGTAGAAGACTGCGGGTTAGTTGTAGTCGGGGGAGTATAGCCCGGGGTCGGAATTCTTCCCATCTGCCTGTTTTCCAATTCCTCATTAAACTTTGTTTGCAGATTGTCAAGCTTTTCAGCCAGTTGATTCATCCGTTCATTATATTCATTGAGCTTAGAGTCAATGGCTTGAAGTTTGGATTTCATTTCTTCACTATCGGCCAGATAATCCGCTCGATTTTTTTCTACAATGGCCATACGTTCAGTTTCTGCTTTACGATCTTGATTTATATCGTTTCGCAAAGCCGCAATCTGCTGTTGAAGTTGAACCAGAGGATCATCGGGTTTTGCCGCAGCTCCTCCACAGCCTGTGAGAACCCAGGGTAAGATAGCTAAGCACAGCCAGGGAATCACTTTGGATAAAGGATCTTGCACGCCCATAGTTTAAAGGGTGAGAGAAAGGGAGAATAGAAGAATGGGAGGGGCTGAGATTCCTCTTGCCATTCTCCTATTCTCTCCATCTTCCATTTCTTCTGTTCTTTTCCTCCTTTTAAGGTGACCAGGTCGGAGACATATCGTTCCCCTGGAGATCGGTCACCCTTCGCTGATTCGTGCCATCCTGGTTCATGACATAGATACCGCTCACCCCATCCCGGTCTGAATGGAACGCAATATATCGGCCATCTCGGGACCAGACCGGATCCTCATTATTACCTGCATCAAAGGTTAGTTGTTGCGGAGGACTCTTTCCATCTACGCTGATGGTGTAAATATCAAATTTTCCATTCTTTCTGGCAGCAAAAGCGATTCGATCTCCCCGGGGAGACCAGGAGGGTGAGACACTGTAGTTACCTATAAAACTGAGCCTTCGGATATTAGATCCATCGCTATTCATGACATAAATTTGAGGTGTTCCAGACTCATCGCTGGTAAAGGCTATTTGTTTTCCATCGGGTGACCAGCACGGTGAGACATCGTTCCAGCGATTTTTGGTAAGTCTCCGATAATTACGGGTACTCAAATCCATCACATAAATCTCTGAATTTCCATCCTTTGAAAGGGTTAAGGCAATTTGTTTTCCGTCGGGAGACCATTTTCCACCCAGATTAAGCCCTGGTTGTATCGATATGGGTTTAGGCTCTCCGCCGTTGGCACTGATAACGAAAAGATCCGGGTTATTATTCCGATAACTGGTATAAAGAATTTCACGTCCATCCGGTGACCAGCTAGGGGAAAGCACAATGGAACGATCGTTGGTCAGGCGTTGGAGGTTCTCTCCATCAAAATCGATCCGATAAATCTCCCGGTTTTTACTTCGTGTGGAAACAAAAGCCAGACTGGTATCCGAGACGCCGCGTTCCCCTGTGAACTTTAAGATGATTTCATCGGCAAATCGATGGATGACTTTACGCGTCTGTTTAGGATCACTCTCATAGGCCTTTCCTAAAATTTGTGCGGCTTTCTGGGTATCGTAAACCCGGCATTCCAGGGAAAGTTTACCCGGTTGAAGGGTATGGATACACTTGACCAGGGCCTGGGCTTCGGTTTGAGATCGCCATTGATCAAAGTTGATATTCTCTGTTCCCCTTTCAGATTGATCTAACTGGGCAATAAGGGAAGTTTTATCTTTCAGCGTATCAAAAAATCCGGATATCTCCAAATCGTTTCGTAGGATCTTCGTTAAATCCTCTGAAAGCCCCTCTACCGAAGCCTGGGAGTTCGGGGAGGATATCATAGGGGCTATGGCGATCTTGATTTTTTTAGTTCCTATGATATCGGAACCAGTCTCGTACTCCAGAGCGAGTACTGGAGATGAAAATCCAAAGATTCCCCCTATGCAGAGGAGGCCAAAAACAATACTGTACTTACTCCAGTTACGCATGAAGGATTGAGGATTAAAAATTGAAGATCGAGGAAGAAACAGACTTTCTATCCTCGATCTTCTATTCTTATCCTCCAGGCTCAGGACACTCTGCGTCCGAAATGAAATTTTACTCGTATGAATGAATCATTCAGGCGATCCAATTCCTGTTGTAATTCCGGTGGGAATTCGGGAAGAGGATTAGAGTCTTCTACCGCCCTTAAAATGGATTCGTCCAGGTTTTTGTCTCCAGAGGATTTTAAAATATGAAGATCGGAGATCTCTCCGCTTTTAAAAATGGTAAATTGAATAATTCCCCGACCCTTTCCACTGGTAGGGAGCCAGCGATTGCTGATGATATTGGTAACCGATTCCATGTAACTCACCAGGGCCCGAGAACCCTGCTGGAAATCTCCTCCTAATTCCAGGGAGGCCGATCCCGAACTTCCTCCCATCTTTCCATCTGAGGATTCCACTCTCTGACCCCGCAGGGAAGGGTTATCTTCCGGTTGAGAGGTCGGAGGCAGAGCTTCTGGAGGATTCGGAGTTGGCTCTCGGGTAGGAATGGGCGGAGGTCGTTTCTCGGGGAGAACTTCTGCCATTTGCTTTAAGCGCTTTTCCCTGATTTCCTCAACGGAAAACGAGCGTGGTTCCACAGGGCTCACCGCAGACCGTTCCTCACGATTTGTAACCCTGGCCGGGGCCTTTTCCGTTTTCTTGGGGGGTTTAGAAAATTGCTTCTCGGCAATGGCCGATGGTTCGTCTTTTACCTTTGGAATATCCTTGACCTCTCGAAATGAGGTTTTGGGATCATCCTTTTTTACCTTTGCTTCCTTGCCGGTTGGAAGGACTTCGTCCTTTTTCTCAGGTGTATCTTTTTTTTCCACAGGAGGTGTGATGGGTTCTTTAACCTCTATTTGCGGGGTTTCTGTGGAAGCCTTTTTGACTTCAGGTTTCGGAATATCTTCAAAACTTGATTTAGCCGGGCCCGGTTTAGAGCCTGTCAGGGATTCTCCTAAAGGAAGACCTCCCAGATCCGAATCGGAAACCAACCCTACTGTGATGGCTTGCCCTGAGAAAATCACTCCCTGCTGTTTAAGGAGGTAGGTAGCAGCAAAGAGGACAATCCCTACAAAGAGGATATGAAGCAGAAGAGAGACCCCGATCATGCTCCATATTTGAGAGGAGGGAGCCTGGGGATGTGGAGATACCACATCCTGTAACACGGAGACTCCAAGCTTTGGGGACCCGGAGATTTTTTCTTCGGCCCCGGGTCTTCGGATCTCTGGGTCCTCTCCGCGCTTTTGTATCTCTGGGCCTTTATATCCCTTATCTTGAGTCTTCATCGCTTTTTATTAACGGTTTCTGTTTTCTTCTCCGAGGTTACCGGACTGGTTACCAGGCCTATCTTTTGAATTCCCGCTTCCTTAATCTTCGCGATGGTACTGACGACGAAACCGTAAGGCACCGACTGATCCGAACGGATGTAGACAGTCTCTTCGGGTTTCGATAAGTTTAGATTTTGAAGCAAATCGCGAAGATCTTCTAGGGAAACCGGGCGGTCATTGAGATAAACCTGCCGATCCCCGGTGATGGTGATAATCAGTTTTTCCTCGGGCCCCATGGCCCCTACCCCCGCCTGGGGTAATTGCACATCGATACCCCGATGCATCATGGGGGCTGTAACCATAAAAATAATGAGTAAAACAAAAACCACATCGACCAGAGGGATGATATTAACTTCGGCCAGGGTGTGATGCTCTTTTCTTTGCATAGGGTTATTTCATTCCCTTCAGTTCTCGCTTAATAACGCTGGTCAACTCAGAGGAAAATGCCTCCATTTCCAGAGAATAAAGTCGCACTTTATTAATAAAATAATTGTAAAAGATGGCAGCCGGAATGGCCGTAGCCAGTCCTGCAACGGTGGTTACCAGAGCCTCTGCAATACCGGGGGCTACCGCTCCAATGCTGGCAAATCCCTGACCTCCAATGCTGCGGAAAGCATTCATAACGCCCCAAACCGTACCGAACAATCCGATTAAAGGGGCGGAGGTACTTATGGTAGCCAAAAATACCAGATATCTTTCCAGAGAAGCCGTTTCGGTCAGCAGAACCCGCTGAAGAAGATCGCTAAGATCTTCTATCCAGTCGGCCACATCGCTCTTCAGGTTAAGGTCTCCGGCTATTTTCTTAGAGAGAATATCCTTTCTTATTTGCTGGAGTTCCAGATAAGCTGCCTTAAATAACTTAACCAGGGAGCCTTTCCGTAACATATTGCAACTGGAGTAAAGGTCGGCAAAATCCTTATTTTCTTCATAAATAGATAAAAACTTCCGGGATTCTCGTTGGGATGTGGTCAGGATCTTGAATTTAAGAAGAATAATAGCCCAGGAAAAAATAGAGATGAGAACCAGAAGTAGCAGGACCATCTTGGCTACGATGCCCGCCTGCTGAATCATTTCGACGATATCAAGGGTTTGGAAAGTCTGTAACATCGGTTTTACCTGTTGTCTGCTGCCCGTTGTTCCTTGTTGGTTACTTTAAAATCAAAACCATGGGCTTGGGGGTTAGCTTTCCACACAACGGGTAACAGACGAATTTCCCTGCATGAGCAACTTCCGCGCTGTATTAACCACGTAGATATTTTCATCTTCCAGCATTTGTTCTATAAGCCGTCGATTCTGCTCTGCTTTATGCTTACTTAAAAACTGAAGCGCATTACATTTAAGTTTATAGTCCACCCCGGGTTTTAGCAAATCTTTTACGATCTTCATGACTTTATTTCCAATAAACTGCTCGAGTATTAATAGGGCCTTATAAGAGGTTTCTCGTAGGGTGCCGCCTTGGGCAACCCGGAGGATTCCTTCGATATCCACTTTCTGGGGTTCCTGGTCTGTTTCTGTAGATTCTTGAACAAGGGGTAATAGCGTGGTCTGATCTTTATGCTTATAAAGGATCTCCACAATCCGTTCATCCAATTGAATATCCCGTTTCTTAAAAGCTTCAAAAAGCTTTTCTAGGCTCCGACTGTCTCCGATCTCCCCCAGGATTTTTACCGCTTCCAGATTCATGGAGAGCTTTTTAGATCGAATCCCATCTTCCAGGATCTCAAAATATTTTTCTCTTCCTTTCTTGTAGAGGACTCCTGCGGCCTTAAACTGAACCCTGGGAGAGGAAGCCAGCAGAGAAGTAAGAAGTTCTATATCTTCTTCTTCTCCAATTTCATCCAGGATTTGGATCATGTCAACCAGGGCATCTTCATCCTTCTCCCTCTTCAACATTTTCCGAATGAAGGGGAGAGATTTACGATCCTTGAACTTTTTAAGATACCGGATGGCTGCGATCCGAAGCTCCAAATTTTCGGGATCTTCCTCTACACATTCAATAACCGATTGGGTAACTTCCTCGGAGCCGGCCTCTCCCAATAATTCGATGATTTTACCTTTTATTTCCGGGATTTCCTTCTTGAGCCATTCTAACAGAAAGAGGGTTGCTCCCGTTCCGTTTATTTTTACCAGACTGTTAATAACCGCTTTTTTTACTTCAGGATTTTCATGTTCCAGAAGAGGAAACAGGTACCTTCCGGAATCTACATCTCCTATGGCTCCGAGGACCCCTACCGCTTCCCGGATGAGGTTCAGATCGGAATGGGAAAGGAGTCTGACCACATGGGGAAGTAAGGACAACCGGTTGGTTACCTCAGCCCCCAGATCTTTAATGACCTTCAAAGTTTCATAGACAACCACCGGCTGCTCATGCCGCAAAAGGGTAGGAAGGTGATCCAGTAAAGTTTCCCGTTCATTTTTACTCAGGTACTGCAAAGCGGCACAACAAATTCGGGGACTATCCTTTAAGAGTTGGAGAACCAGTTGGGTAGTTTTAGGTGCAGGCTCTAACTTATCCAGTCCCTGGGTAGCCGCATAGCGGATTTCTTCATCTGGATCCTTCAAAGCCCGATAAATAACATCGGCCACTCTTCGGTGGTTACTGGTAATGATGTCCTGAATGGCCGCTCTTCTTAGAGAAAGTGCAGAATTCTGAACCTGCTGGGTTTCCCCTTTAAGGACTTCGGCCCGAGAATTTAGAAAAATCTTAATCAGGTAATCTAATCCCTCATCGTCCCGGACATTCATCAACAATTTGCCCAGAAAATTTCGAACCATGGGGTCCTGATTTTCGAGGTAAGCCTTCTTTAAGGATTCAATCACTTTGGGAGATTGGAGATGTTGCTCGGTCATACATCCAACAACCGATAGAATCCTCCCTTTATTGTGGGACGAGAGATTCTCAATGATAGTTTCCTCATTCATTTCCCGGGTTAAGGCTTTGGTTATCTCCGAGGGACTTCGATGAAGGGAAGGGGTTTTTAAATGGTCCCGAATCTGGGGATGATTCAAAAAATAGTAGGAAATCTGGGCCTCTAAATTTCGATCCTCCAAAATATTATATAAAGCGGTCAGGATATTTTGAGAGATATCGGTTTGGGGACTTGAAGAGCCGGTTTCCTGGGTCGCCGGGGAAGCGTGGCGCGGGCGGAAAAAACGATTTTCTCGAATCGGCGATGAAGAAGTGGTTGTCTCTCCGTTCAGAAGGCGATCCGTCCAGGGTAAAGAAACTTCACCACTGACCGGAATACCGATAATATCCGGTAGAGGTCTTTCTGGGATCACCGGAAAGACAACGGCTGCGGCAAAGGAGATAATACTTTTGGATTTTTTACCTAATTTTGAGAGGGTCGTGGCCAGGGAATCCAATTCTTTTAAGAGGGTATAGCACAGCAAAACCCGATCCGAACTTTGTACCTTGGAGACACTTTTAACCGGAATCTCCATTAAGCAGGCCAGGGCAGTAGCCAGGGGTAAAGACTCTTTATCTTGAAAGGCGGTACAGGTAATGTTCCATTTGAAGACCCTTTTAAAGGCCAGAAATCGCTGGACGAATCGGGCAAAGTCCGTATATTGAAGTTCATAGTTATGATAAATCGGGATTTGAATCCCATCATCCCGATCTCCCCCCAGACAGAGGATTTCTTGATCGATATACAGTCGATCTTTAATCCCTAACTCGGTTCCATCCCGAAATTCCATCTCCTTTAACCCCAAGGAAATTTTCTCGATCCAGTAAGCATTTCCCGATTTTTTTGCAAGGGGTAGGGCGGTTCTCAACAACTCGGAAGCCTTTTGATTTTCCCCCAGAAGGGCATAAGATTGCGCCAGATCTGTGAGATTGGAAAGGTCTTGATTTCTTAATTCTAGAGCCTTAGTCTGGGCTTCGATGGCCTTGGAAAGACGACCTGTGATTTGGTAAACATAACCGAGTCCACTCCAGGCCGGTTCGAAATTGCTATTCAGATCCAGGATTTTCAATAACTTTTCCTCGGCCAGATCAAATTTACCCATTTGAATATAAATGCGTGCGATTTCATACAGGATGTGAGGCTCTTCCAGAAGATCGCAGAAGTACAGGGCCTTATAATAATGCTTTAGAGCCAGATCGAAATTTCCCCTTTTTGCATGGGCTTTTCCAAGGCACAAACTTGGTTTGGGAGAAGTGGGCAATAACAGTGCGGCCTGCTCAAATTTTCGGATTGCTTCTTCCTCCTTACCCCGTCTAAATAAGTCCTGGCCCTTTAACATAAATTTCTCGGCTTTTTTCTCTGAATTATTCGCCTTAAAAAATCCCATCATAACCTCACCTTCCAAATACCCTCCAGGTGGTTTGCTAAAAGAAGACAGACCTTTAAGCCTATCTTTACCATTATAAATCCCATTCTATCATGACATATACGCTATTACCGTTCTCTGATCAAGAAATTTTTTGCAAAACTTTATAAAGGAAAGAACTTGACAAGGTTAGGGACGGGGTATTAGCTTTTTAGAAAATTAAAATAAACCCCTGTAATGCGTACTGCAGGATGCGTAGCAGGTAAGGTTAAAAAATCCCCTGTAGGTAGTGCGCATTGCCTGTTCCAAACTATGGCGAATCATAAATCGGCTATTAAAAAAATGCGGCAGGACGAGGTCCGTCGGCGGCGAAATGCGTCTTATAAGACGCGGATGAAAAATCTGGTTAAGAAGGTGGAGATGGCGATTGCTGAGAAAGATATAGAAGGTGCTAAGGCCGCCTTACAAAAGGCTATACCTATTCTGGACAAACTGGCTGCCAAGGGAATCATTCATTTGAATAAAGCCAGTCGAAAAAAATCCCGTCTGATGCATAAATTGAATGCTCTCATAGCGTCTCAAACTTCTGCTTAAAGGTTTAGAGCTTTCCCCATCCCTCCCGATGAAGGGTACTACCTTGTAAAGTTAATTGCGGGTAGTTCTCCGTCCTTACCCCAGCCCCCCTAGGCGCCAGGTTAAGCAGAGAAGAACACCCTCCTGGCCCCCCTCCAGGAGGGACTTCGGTCAGGACCATTCCCCTTTTAGGTTCCCCCTGGAGGGAGGCCAGGGGGGTGTTGGGATTAATAAAGTAATTCCTTCTGGTCTTATGCTGATGCATAGGCCCCCGGCTCCCCTCTCCCACGCTATGGGAAAGGAGAGCCGGGGGCCTATACATCAGCATAAGAAGGTTAGCCCCAGCGGGGCGACCTGGGAATAGCCCCTGGCTTACGCCAGGGGAAACAAAATCCTATCCACGTAGGGGCACGGCGTCGCCGTGCCCCTACAATGTCGTCGCCCACTCTGACGCGGCTTTTCAGCTTAACTGGTGCTTATGGAAGCCGATGGATCTCCAGGTCAACTTCCCATGTGCCCCATGCGCGTCAAGCTAAGGATCAGACATAAGGTCTAGATATCCCTTAACGCCTTGACTAAATAATCAGATCAAGGATCAGGCTTTCGAGCAAAATCTGGGGGGTATGAAGGCTGGATTTCAGGGCCATATCGGTTTCGGATAGCCGTGTAAAGGCTTTTTTAAGGCGGTCTAAAGAAAAGTTCTTCTCCTGTTCCTGAAGGTTTTTCAGGTGTCTTGCCGGAATACCCAATTCTTTTTCCATCCAGGTCGAGGATTTTCCCTCGGCCCTGGCCAGCTTAACCTGCCAGAGCAAACGGATTTGCCTGGCTATCAGGGCGAGGATTTTCAAGGGTTCCTCACCCTCCCTCAGGAGAACATCCAGTATTTTGAATGTCTGATCCAATTTTTTCTGGCTTAAACTTTCCACTAAATCAAAAACCGAATATGGTCGAATATGTTGGGATAAATTCTCCAGGACTTCCCGGGATACCTCCTGTCCTGGACCCAGAAAGGTACGAACTTTTTCCAACTCCTGGTCCAACTGTCGCAGGTCGTTCCCGACTCTTTCATAAAGATATAAGGAAGTCTCCGGCGGCATAGAAAGGTTATATTTTTTAGCCCGCTGTTGAATCCATTTGGGCACTTCGTTTTCAAACAATTTCCAAAATTGGACGATTTCCCCATAGGTCTTCCAGGCTTCCCAAAAGGCTTTTCTCTTGGTATCTATTTTTTTTGCCATAAGGACCAGGCAGGTAGCCGGATTGGGTTTGATGGCATAATCGGCAAGGGCATCCAGGTCCGCCGGCGGAAAGAGATCTGCATCTTTCACGAGAAGGAGACGTCGCGGGCTGAGGAAGGGAGTGGTCTCTGCACTGGAGAGGATATCGGTTACCTTTGTTTCCTTACCGTAAAATTTCTCGAAATTAAAATCAGAAGATGCAGAGCCTAAGACCTTCTCCTTGAGAAGGTCGATGGCTTCTTCCATTAAAAACTCCTCTTCTCCTTGAAAGAGATAGAGGGGTCGGATGTCTCCCGCTTCGAGTTTATTCCGTAGCTCTGAATAAGTCAGATAAGATTTAGCCACCTGTACCGTTTGACCTTCGGGAAGCCGTTAAAATCCCTCTGTAGCCAGATCCAATATCCTTCCCGCCAGGTCCTCGGCGAGTCTTTCAAAAGCCCGTCGTTCTCTATCATCAAGCTCTATGGGGCTGATATCCGGGCTCACATTGAAGTCTTCATCTTCTGTTAAGTTCTGCTGTTCCCATAGAACTTTTCGATTGACCAGATCTTCCAACTTTACATTAACGCCGACGGTTAGTTTGTACTGGATGACCTGCTTATTGGAGTTAAACTGGGTCGGCTGGACGAGGTAGGACACAATTTCACCGCTAAGTCGGGCGTCGGCTTGAGAAGAATCTACGAGTTTGACCTTACCGGTTATAAATTCGTTAATAACGGCCCGGGTAAGGATATCTTCGGCTCCCTGTTCCTGGGTTTTGTTTATAAAAAGCGGAATGGAGATGGTTTTAATATGGGCCGGCAGACTCCCACTCCCGACCAGATGATAACCACAGCCGGAGATACTTACCGTGAGGGTAAGAAGATAAAACAAAAGAGAAAAGATCGATTTGACCATATAAGCTTGTGAAAAACCCGTTTTCCAGGGAAAACGGGTTTTTGATGGTTAAATAGAAAGAGTTTCCTACGTTACAATATTAATCAGCTTTCCTGGAACAACCACGATGTTTTTGGCGGGCTTTCCTTCCATGAATTTTTTGACTTTTTCATCGCCTAGAGCGACTTTCTTAACCTCATCTCCTGAAGCGGTGGCCGGCACGGTAATTCGACTGCGAACTTTTCCGTTAACTTGAACCACGATCAAGATTTGATCTTCTTTGAGGGCTTCTTCATTATAAGTCGGCCATGGTTCGCTGAACAGGCTGGTGGTATACCCCAGCTCGTGCCAGAGCTCTTCGGTAATATGGGGCGTAAAAGGACCCAGTAACAGAATAACCGCCTTTATAGCTTCTCGCAGAACCCTCAGGGCCTGATCTCGTTCCTCTCCTTCTTGTTGAGGCACTTCAAATTGATAGATGGTATTGACCAGCTCCATGACGGCACTGATAGCCGTATTGAAATGAAAGCGATCTTCTATGTCCTCGGTAACCTTTTTAATCGTTTTATGGGTCCAGCGATAAAGTTCCCGAGAGGGCCCGGAAAGCTTCTGGAGTTCAATAACTCCTTCCTTAACCTGTTGGAGGGAGTCTATATGGTTATATACCATGCGCCAGACCCGGTTCAGGAATCGAAACGCGCCTTCAACAGCCTGATCATTCCAATCAATCTCTTTCTCCGGAGGAGCTGCAAACAGGATAAAGAGTCGCGCCGTATCTGCACCGTACTTATTGATTTGCTCATCCGGGTCCACAATATTTCCTTTAGATTTAGACATGGCGGCCCCATCTTTAAGGACCATACCCTGGGTGAGTAAACGCGTGAAGGGTTCATCCACTTTCAGCAGGCCCATATCTCGCAGGACTTTGGTAAAGAAGCGAGAGTAGAGCAAATGCAGTACCGCATGTTCGATACCCCCGATATACTGATCCACCGGTAGCCAGTAATTAACCTGTTCCAAATCTAGAGGTCCTTTATCGTACTGCGGGCAGGTATAGCGCATATAATACCAGGAAGAATCCACAAAGGTATCCATGGTATCCGTTTCTCGTCGGGCCGGTTCTTTACAGCGAGGGCATAGGGTATTGACAAACTCCGGAACATGATCCAGCGGGTTACCTTCTCTTCCCGTAAATTGAACCCCTTCTTCTGGAAGAACCACCGGCAGGTCTTCATAAGGAACCGGAACAATGCCACAGGTTTTACAATGGATCATGGGAATGGGATTTCCCCAATAGCGCTGTCGGGAGATTCCCCAATCTCGCAATCGATAGGTCGTGGCCTGCTTACCGATCCCCTTTTCTTCCAGGTATTTGGTTATTTTTTCCTTTCCTTCGGTGCTTGAAAGACCGGTGAAGGGGCCGGAGTTAACCATAATTCCTTCACCCACATAGGCTTCTGTCATGGTTTCCTCAGATAAAGAACCATCCGGTTTTTGAATGACGACCCGTAACGGCAGCCCGTATTTTTTGGCAAACTCAAAATCCCTTTGATCGTGGGTTGGAACCGACATAATCGCTCCGGTTCCGTACTCGATCAAAACAAAATTGGCTACCCAAATGGGAATTCGCTCTTGGGTGAGGGGGTTTATCGCATATTGCCCTGTAAAAATTCCTTCTTTAACCACCTCTTCGGCTGTACGCACCTTTTTATCCTGTTTCAGGATTCGGTCCACAAACTCCATAACCGGCTTTTCCTGTGGAGTTCCCTGGGTGAGCTCTCGAACCAAAGGATGTTCCGGAGCCAGAACCATGAAGGTTGCACCGTAAAGGGTATCCGGTCGGGTCGTGAAGATCTCGATGAAACCAGGTCGGTCGGCCAGTGGAAACTTAACCTGGGCGCCGTAGCTCTTTCCAATCCAATTCCGTTGCATGGTCAGAACCCGTTCCGGCCAGCCTGTCAATTTGTCACAATATGCCAGCAGCTCTTCGGCATAATCGGTAATTTTAAAAAACCACTGTTCCAGCTCCTTCTGGATTACCTGGGTTCCACACCGCCAGCAAACTCCTCCTTCTGCCTGTTCGTTGGCCAAAACCGTTTGACAGCTCTCACACCAGTTTACGAAGGATTTCTTTCGATACACCAACCCGCGTTCATACATTTTTAGAAAGAGCCATTGCTGCCATTTATAATAGATAAGGTCACAGGTAGCCAGTTCCCGATCCCAATCATAGCTGATTCCCATGGACTTCAATTGCTTTTTCATATAAGCAATGTTTTCCCGAGTCCAGGTTGCTGGATGTACACGATGTTGAATGGCAGCATTTTCTGCGGGCATTCCGAAGGCATCCCAACCCATAGGATGGAGCACATTATAGCCCTGCATCATTTTATAACGGGCTATGACATCTCCAATGCTATAGTTCCGGACGTGCCCCATATGAATTCTTCCAGAAGGATACGGAAACATCTCCAGGCAATAATACTTCGGTTTCTGCGGATCACGCTCGGTCTTGTACTGCTTGGTCTCCTCCCAGATTTTCTGCCATTTACTTTCAATTCGTTTAAAATCGTAATGGGCTTCCATGCACCTCTCTCCTGTTTTCAATCTTTTTATTTTTTTTTATAATCTCTAATTTCGTTAGTTTCTAAAATTTTTAATTTTTTTAGGATCTACCCTCACCCCCTCGCTCCCCATACGCGCCAGGATAAGTAGGTTAACCGTCCCCGGTTGACAATTCGGTTAGCCCCGGCGGGGCGACCTGTTTAACAGGCCGCTCCCCAATTCCCCTCGCATGCGGAGGGATATAGAGGAAAGGGGGGCTTCCTTCGGAAGCTTGAAAAAATTCTGAATGACTGAATCCCTCGACTTACATGGGGCTATCAACCGTTCGCCCCTGGCGGGGCTTTTCAGCGTAACCCGACAGCTATGTCCTCGCTCCCCCTCTCCTGAAGCGTCCGGAAAGGGAGAAGGAGAGATGAAGCAGAGGGTTGCATGCTCAGTCAAGCCTTATCCTGGCCCCCAGGTCTCCAACCCTTCCCCTGAAGCTTCGGGAGAGAGGGCGGGGGTGAAAGCAAACAGCAAAGCAAATAGCAACCATTCAGGAATATCATTATCATAAAGAACAGAACTGGAAAAGTCAAGGGGAAAACATAACAACAGGCTTTATGTAAAGCCTTTTTAACTTTGGTTTTAATGTTGAAGACCAAGAGGTCAAAGGGGTCCTGTTGAAACAGGTTTAACCAAGATCCTGAAAACTGACTTCTCGTTTTTTAACTTGACAAATCCCTGAAAAATTCCATTAAAATAAGGAGTAATTTTTTATCGCTTTATCTTTTTGTTCTTCCAGGCCCTTAGATGGCAGCCGGTCTAGATTTTTAATTTATAATCGGAGGATCCTCATGAATCAGAATCTCAGTACTCCAGGTAATCAGCGTTTTCCAAAGGCGTTAAAAAAGGTACTCGGAAGTGGCTTGATCATCATAGTCGGGCTTATTTTTCTTTCCCCAGATGCTTTGGCCTTCGAGCTTTCCTCAAGATCCCGGTTAACCCCCTTTGTCGAGGTCCGAGAGACCTTCGATGATAACGTTTTTCTTCTTTCTGATGGAGAATCTCTTCCCATCAACGCAAAAAGTAAGGATGATTCGATTTTTAATTTATCTACAGGAGTCGGTTTAGATGTGGATATAACTCAGTTCCTTACCCTCGGTCTTGGGTATCGAATGGATTATCAAAATTATGCCGATAACGATGAGAATGATCAATTTATCCATACCCTGGAATTAAAAGCTGATGTAGGTAAGCGTGCCTATTTCAAGCGACTTACCATTAACATTAAAGAAAACCTGACTACGGTTCCTATTGATACCACCCAGGCCCTCCTTCCCGGTAATAAAACCTTTCGGAATGAATTTCAAATCACCCCTTCTTATCGAATTATAGATACCAAACGGACCTTCTTCGATGCCGGATATAGTTATAGGCGGATAGATTATACCAAAAATACCGTCCAGCTTACGTCAACCCCCCTGGTGACCGAGACGACCCAGGTGGTCTCGAACAGTCAATCCCATGGAGGGGTCTTTAATTTTGGTTATATCCTTAACCCCAGATTAACGTTGGTAACGGATTATAATATTTCCCGACTTCTCCGTGAAGAACCCAAACCCAATGAGATTGTGGATCCGAGAACCCGGGCTGATGTTACCCGTCAGCGTTTGACCGGTGGGGTTAATTTTAAACTCTCTCCAAGATTGAGTGGTCTTGCCAAAATTGGATTTGAAACTAACTCCTTCTCGGCAGTTGAGTTTGTAGATCCAACTACAGGACAGGTTCAGAGGATTGATCAGAGGGATCGCAGTGGGTTTGCAGCAAACTTCGGGTTGAATTTCAATATCACGGCAAGTTCTAGCCTGGCTCTTACCTACGACCGCTTTTTCAGTGAAAATGATTTCGGAGAGACCCTGGAAACCGATGATATCAGAAGTAGGCTTGTTTTACGACTCGGGGACAATGCCCGAGCGAGCCTGGCCCTTAATTATCTCCATGAGACTCGGGAGCTGATTCAAACTCCGGCTACTGTACCCGGTATTGCTACGGGTAATGATACTGCAAACAGCATAGGATTTGCAGGAGATATCGAGTATATGATTACTCAAAGGATACGGACCTTCGGAGGATATAAAATTGCCAACAGGCAATTTTTCAGTGAGATCTTCTTTGACCCGACTCGAGGAGACCGGGAAGATACCACTCAGACTTTTAATGTAGGTGTAGGCTATTCCTTAACCCGATATCTCTCGATCAATATAGGCTATGAGTTTGTCGATAATAACTCTAATTTTGATATCGACGATTATAATGTTAATCGGTTCAACATCTTTAGCCGGGCAACCTTCTGAGGAGTGGTACTCAAAGGTTAAAGTGTGTTTTTATGTTTTACATCTCGGAATCTTTAAGGTGGCAGGGTAATTATGGAATTTCTATCTCGATTTGGATTCTTTAAAGGGTTAAGTGTCGGGTCGGTTTTTTTCCTGTTTTGCGGATCCATGGCTTTATCAACGGTTTCTGCCGGGTCGACGGCTCTATTAACGGACTTTACCGGGAAGGTGGAAGTCCTGCCCCAGGACCAGGGGAATTGGATTTCGGCTGAACCGGGCATGGTTTTAGGGGAAGGAGATCATATTCAAACAGGCTCTGGGTCCAGAGCCAAGTTAACATTAAGTGATGGAAGTACTCTAGATCTGAAGGATCATACCAGACTGGAAATCAGTCAGCTCCAGATCTCTGAATCTGAGCGCATGTCCCGTTTTAAGTTATGGTGGGGAGTTGTACGGACTCGAGTTCAAAAATCGGTAAATTACACCAGGACCATTCATGAAATTGAGACGGATACGGCCGTTGCAGGTGTCGAACTATCAGAGATGGAAGTTCGGAAGCCCAAAGGATCTTCTAAAACCGAAGTCATGGTCCTTGAAGGGACCATAAGGGTCCGATTTCTCAGCGGAAATACTGAAGTGTACGTACCTCTCTGCGGGGAAATACTCTCTACCCGATCAGGAGAGGGCCAGGAGGTTTTATTCACAAGGACGGATCTTTCAAATATTGAGACGGTGGTGACCACTGAAGTTTTGAGTGGTGAGATGCAATTCCAGTTTCTCGGGGTAAATACTCCTGGGGTTAAACTTCACGGTGGCAATGCAGTGGAAGTTCGTTCTGATTGTGAAACTTTAATTATTCGCACCCTTGAAGGAACCATCGAAATTACAAATCCCGATGGGACCTCAGGCGTTATCCCCCCGGGTGGGCTCCGAATTGGCGTTCATTCAAATCCTCCAGGTGAACCAATTCCTGCAGGAGGTTTCAGGGATTCACAGCTTACGAACCCGACTTTTAGTCCGGGTTTTGCCCTTCTTGCAGCCCCCCCCATCCGAACGGTTCAAGCCGGAGGTTCTACTTTTTATAATGTTGTGGCCGGATTTACAGGTTCCAGTAATTCGGCTCTTTTAAGTGTGACAGGACTCCCACCGGATACAACAGGCGCCTTTACCGAAAATCCTGTATCCCCTACGGGTGGGGCCGGAAATGCCCAACTTCAGCTCCTTATTACGACTTCTCCTACAACCTCAGGGGGAACTTATGCCATAACGATTTCTGGAACGGATAACGGAGGTAAAACCGCCATCGCAGTGGTAACCCTGGTTGTCAGCTCGGCAGGACCAGGTCCTGTTCCAACTCCAACCCCTACTCCGCTGCCCCCTCCAACCCCCACACCGGTGTCCCCGTGAGAAGTCCTGTCAACAGGTGGGTAGGGGCGTAAGGCCTTACGCCCGTACATGTTGCAGGTAGTTCTGGATTTGAAAAGCCGGGGCTATCCGGCATAGGTGTCAGTATCAGGTCTTATCGTTGGGTTTTATCGTAAATTAGAATTCAAAGAAAGTATGATACAAAGGAATCTTTTAGAAAACCCTCACTGGTATGCTATTCATACCAGATCTCGTCATGAACATAAGGTAAAAGAGCAGTTTGAAAAGAAAAACATTGTCCATTTCCTACCGTTGGTAGAAAAATTAAGATATTGGAAAGATCGAAAAAAGTTAGTCAGTTTTCCTCTCTTTCCGGGATATATTTTTGGCTATTTCCCGCTCCTGGACAAATTGAAAATTTTAACCACTGTCGGTGTGGTTCAGATTGTTGGATTTCATGAAGGACCGGTTCCGATTCCTGAAGAACAGATTTCCGCGATTCAGCGGATGATTACCAGCGGTTTAAAATATGATCCGGTTCCTTATTTCAAAGAAGGGCAACGGGTTCGTGTCAAGAGAGGACCTCTGGCAGGTGTGGAAGGGATTCTTATGGAAAAAAGGAGAAAGTTCCGTCTGGTTATTTCGGTGGATCTTATTCAGCAATCGGCTGCTATGGAAATAGATGCCGCCGATGTAGAGCCAGTTTCTTAAAAAAGGGGAAAGGTTTGGAGGGGAGAGGTTTTTGTGGCTCCGGTTAGAAACTCATTTTTAGTATTTGGAAGTCCCGATATCAGAGAAGAGGAAATTGCCGAAGTAGTGGACAGCCTTCGGTCTGGCTGGTTGGGGACAGGCCCCAAGGTGGATCGGTTTGAGAAAGAATTTAAGGCCTACATAGGAGCCCCTTATGCCATAGCCTTGAATTCTTGTACAGCGGCCCTCCATCTTTCCATGCTGGTCTCCGGCATAGGCCCCGGGGATGAAGTCATCACAACCCCTATGACGTTCTGTGCCACGGCCAATGCCATTGTCCATACCGGAGCCAGGCCGGTCTTTGTAGATGTAGAGCGAAAAACCCTCAATATAGATCCGGACCGGATTCAAAAAGCCATCACACCCCGAACTAAAGCCATTTTACCGGTACACTTTGCAGGTCGTCCCTGCGAGATGGATCCTATTCTGGAGCTTGCCCAACGATATGGTTTATTGGTGATTGAAGATGCCGCCCATTGCATTGAAGGATGGTATAAAGGGAAAAAAATCGGTAACATCGGCGATATAACCTGTTTCAGTTTCTATGTTACCAAAAATGTGATCACAGGGGAAGGAGGCATGGTCACCACCCGTCATGAATCCTATGCCGACAAAATCAAGATGTATGGACTTCACGGAATGACCAAGGATGCCTGGAAGCGCTTCTCCGATGAGGGTTATAAACATTATCAGGTGGTCTTTCCGGGGTTCAAGTATAACATGATGGACCTTCAGGCTGCTTTGGGCATCCATCAACTCCGACGGGTGGAAGAAAACCTCCTCCGGCGTAACGAAATCTGGAAACGTTATGATGAGGCCCTGGCAGAATTACCCCTGACCCTTCCGGCTCCGGTGGAACCTTACATGATCCATGCCCGTCATCTTTATACCGTCCTTCTCCACATCGATCGCATAAAAAAATCTCGGGATCAGGTTTTAAACGAACTCATCCAGGAAAATATCGGAACCGGCGTCCATTATACGGCCCTTCATTTACATCCCTACTACCGACAAGCTTTCGGATATAAACCGGGAGACTTCCCCAATGCTGAGTATATTGGAGAACGAACCCTTTCCCTTCCCCTTTCTCCTAAGCTTACCGATGAGGATGTAGAAGATGTCATCAAGGCCCTAAAAAAGGTTCTGGGGTAAAGGGGGAAAGAAGACCCCTGCCCTACAAGCGTCTGTACCACCCTTCCCTGCATACGGGGAGGGGTGATCCCTAGCCTTCATACCATATTTCCATATCGACCGGGTATGGGAACAGTCTTTCATTTTGGTACAATGATCCAAATTGATACAAAAACTTGGGAGATGAAAATTTGACGACCCGGATAAAAGATCGGACCCGGTAATGATTGCAAATAAACCCGGCCAGAAGTAAGATGGCTTGTGGCTTGCAAGCTCTTTTACAATTGGACATTCCGGTCTTTTTTGAAACAGATTTTAAAGGAAGTAACCAGCCGTACCGATTAGCCGGCGAGGTCAAACCTCTTAACCCCCTCAAAGGGAAACTTTCGAGAGGAGATATCCTTATATTCCTCCTGGAAGGGAATTTAGAGAGATTTACCTGCTAAACCGATACGGACTTGAGAAGCAAGGGCGGAATGTTTTTAAAGGGTAGTTTTAAGTTTCTCTGCGTACAGGTCCTGGGAATCTGGAGGTTTTAGAAAACGGATTCTGTAAGCTAAAGGGCGAAGCCATGTTATCAGGCTGGATTCAATTTAACCGTTTATCGGTTTTCCCATAGATGTCAATAAAAAATGAAAAATTACCCATGACTTCCTTACCTGTCATTATCATCAAACCTTCCAAAGGGTGGGTTTCCCTCAAGCTGGGTGAGTTGTGGGAATATCGAGAGCTGCTCTATTTTCTAACCTGGCGGGATATCAAAGTACGTTACAAACAGACCCTCTTGGGAGCGGCCTGGGCCGTAATTCAGCCGTTCTTTAGTATGGTGATATTCTCCCTTTTCTTTGGCCACCTGGCTAAGATTCCCTCCGATGGAATTCCTTATCCCCTCTTTAGTTATGCTGCCCTGTTGCCCTGGAATTATTTTGCCCATTCCCTTCATCAGGCTTCCAATAGCCTGATCGGTAGTTCCAACTTAATCAGTAAGGTCTATTTTCCCCGCCTGATTATCCCTATTTCCAGTGTCCTCTCCGGGGTGATAGATTTTGCCATTGCCTTTACCGTTCTGCTGGGGATGATGATCTATTATAGCGTGTGGCCGACTCTGGAAATTTTATTATTACCCTTTTTTCTACTGTTGGCTTTGATAACCGCATTGGGAACAGGTACCTGGCTTTCTGCACTAAACGTAGAATATCGAGATGTCCGTTATGTGGTCCCTTTCTTAATCCAATTCTGGATGTTTGCCACCCCGGTGGTTTATCCCAGCAGCCTTCTCTCCGAGCCCTGGCGAACTTTATACGGTCTGAATCCCATGGTAGGTGTGGTAGAGGGTTTTCGCTGGGTTTTACTGGGGGCCAACCCTCCCGGGGCCCTGCTGGTTGTCTCAATATGGGTATCGATACTCCTGCTGGTCAGTGGTGCGTATTATTTTCGTCGTATGGAGAAGCGGTTTGCCGACGTTATCTAGGAACCTTACAATTAAATTCTACGGTTTGGAATGGGTAAAATAGCCATTCGTATTGAAGGGCTGGGGAAGCAATATCGTCTAGGTACTTATAGAGCTCCCTACGCAACCTTGCGTGAGTCTGTGATCAGGGCGGTTCAAGTTCCCCTCAGATTCCTACAACACAAGAGATACCCGATAGACCGGACGCTATGGGCCCTCAAAGAGGTTTCCTTTGAGGTCCAGCGCGGCGAAGTGGTGGGTATCATCGGTCGTAATGGAGCCGGTAAATCCACACTTCTAAAAATTCTTTCCCGCATCACAGAACCCACTGAAGGCTACGCCGAGATTCATGGCCGGGTAGGATCCTTACTGGAGGTGGGGACGGGTTTCCATCCTGAATTGACGGGGCGAGAAAACATCTACCTGAATGGCGCCATTCTGGGTATGAGAAAAGCCGAGATAGATCGAAAGTTTGATGAAATTGTGGCCTTTGCCGAAGTAGAGAAATTTTTAAATACTCCCGTCAAATATTATTCCAGTGGCATGTATGTACGGCTGGCTTTTTCCGTAGCCGCCCATTTAGAGCCGGAGATCCTTCTGGTGGATGAGGTACTGGCCGTGGGGGATGCAGGTTTCCAGAAAAAATGTCTGGGAAAGATGGGAGAAGTGGCTAAAGAAGGACGAAGTGTACTCTTTGTAAGCCACAATATGGCGGCTGTGGAAGCCCTCTGCAACCGGGCGTGCTGGATAAAGGAGGGTCGGCTGGTCGATTCCGGAGCCGTTTCGGTTATTATCCGTCAATACCTGGAAGATCTCTCCGTTCTGCGTTCAATTCCTCTCCGGGATCGCTTAGACCGACGGGGTTGTGGTCATATTGTCCTTACGGATTATTGTTTAATGGATAATCAGGGCCGGAAAGTCGAGTTTGCCATATCCGGGCAGGAACTTAATATCGTATTGTCCTATGAAGCCAGGGATTCTGTACCTCTGGATGATATGGTTTTCGGGATCGGTATCTTTACCCTTTACGGCCAGCATTTGATTCAATGCAACAATCAACTGACAGGGGCTGAGTTTAGTGGCCTTAATCGTTCTGGCCGAATACGGTGCAAGATTCCCAGACTCCCCCTGGCACCCGGTGTGTTTAATCTTAACTTTATCCTGCGACGGAAGGGAGAGATCGAAGACTGGATTCAAGATGCCGGGCAGTTGACCGTAGAGGCCGGAGATTTTTTTGGTACCGGACGTTTACCTCCTCCAAGTCATGGAGGACTCCTGGTGGACCAGGAATGGGAAGTAGTATGAGGTTGTTGGTTTTGTCAAACTCCCCCATGGGTCGTGCTGCCCGAAAGGTCGCCCGAGTTGCCCGGGCTTTGGAGAATCTTTTTCAGGCCAATATGCTTCCCCGTATGGGACTTACAAAATCTGTAAGGATGGGAAGAGACAGCCATGCCGATATTTATTCCCGTTTATCATGTGATCCCTTCGGCACTATTCAACTCGGCAACCACGTGGCTTTATCCAGGGTCCACATAAAGGTGGGTAGAAAGGCAACTTTACAAGCCGGGGATTTCTGTACCCTGCAAGATGCCACCATAATGGTGGGGGACAATTCCACGGTTACGTTGGGTGAAGGGGTCCAACTTCGAGGGGTGAGCATTCAGGTTTCCCAGGCCGGGGTTTTGGATATTGCTGCCGGCGGTGTCTTTGTTTGTGAACCAAATCATCCGTTCTCTGTGATTATAAATAAAGGTTCGGCGGTATTTGGACCCAGAGTTCATGTGAGTGGAGATATTTTTGTTCGCTTTGGAGGTCGGCTCAAAGTCGGCCAATATACCGGCATCGGGATGGGAGCCTTGCTACGATGCGAAGAGGCCATAACGATCGGGGATTATTGTTTGATATCCTATGACGTAGTGGTTTACGATACAAACGCCCATTCAGTTGATTGGAAGGAGCGTCGTCATCGGATGGAAGTGGGTTATCCGGTAGGGATGGAGGAAGTTGCCAGACCCCTCACGAAACCCATCGAAATCGGAAATGATGTCTGGATTGGAATGCGATCCCTGATTCTTAAGGGGGCAAAGATAGGGGATCGGGTGATTGTGGGGATGGGGACAACGGTTACAGGATCGGTTCCAGAAGATAGTCTGGTGGTCTCTGAGTATCCACGAATTATCTCCAGGAAATGAAAAATCGGACAAAAGTTACTGTCGCCCAGATCGGTTGTGGTTATTGGGGTCCTAACCTGTTACGTAATTTTTCCACGCACCCGGACTGCCATGTCAAATGGGTCGCAGAGTTAAATCCTCAGCGACGGGCTTACGTTGAGGAAAACTATCCAAAGACAAGAGCCCTTCCGAGTTGGGAAGATGCAATAGGCGATCCAGAGGTAGATACTGTCGTGATAGCCACACCGGCCTCAACCCACTATGAACTGGCAAAGGCCTCTCTCAAGGCGGGTAAACATACCTTTGTGGAAAAACCTCTGGCCATGTGTACCCGGGAAGCCGATGAGCTGCTAGCCTTAGCCGCCTCCGTCAATCGTATCTTAATGGTAGGACATACTTTTCTCTACAATGCTGCCGTACGTTATGTGAAGAAGCTCCTGGATAAGGGTGAAATCGGGCGGGTCTACTATATCTATAGCCAGCGGCTTAATCTCGGTCAGGTACGTTCGGATATAAATGCCTGGTGGAACTTAGCTCCCCACGATATCAGTATCTTGCTTTACCTCATGGACGGCGAATTACCTGTTTCTGTGATGGCCTATGGAGTGGATTATATCCAGCCTGGAATTGAGGATGTGGTATTTGCTACCCTGACCTGGCCCAATCGTATAACCGCCCATATGCAGGTGAGCTGGTTAGACCCCGGTAAAATCCGTAAAATGACCCTTGTGGGCAGTCGCAAGATGGTTATCTATGATGATATCAGTGACGACAAAATTGCCATATTGGATAAGGGAGTTGATCGGGTACCCAAAGCCGGAGAGAGCATGGATTTCGATCATTTTAATAACTATCAACTGTTTCACCGGGCAGGGGATATCTGGTTACCTCGAATTGATTTTCAAGAACCGTTAAAGGTGGAGGTTGCCCATTTTTTAGAGTGTATCCGAACAGGTGAAACCCCTTTAACGGGCCCCCGGCATGCTCGGGATGTCGTAGCCGTGTTGGAGATGGGAGAACGCTCACTTCGCGAGCGACCTTATCTCAAGGAGTTTAATTCAATCCTTAACAGGGCGTGCGGGGCGACCTGTTTAACAGGCCGCTGCCAGGGAGTTTGAAAAAATTCTGGATATCCGAATCCCCCCACTTGGGTCGGAAGCTATCAACTGTTCGCCCCTGACGGGGCTTTTCAGCTTAAAAAAGGCGCCATGGGAGGTCAGGTCAATAAAAAGATACCCTTATGAGGTAAGGGCAGTGAGGGTTGCTACCCGCTCCTCCCCCTCTTTCCCCCCTATGCGGCAGGGCTGTTAAGTTCTCTGAGAAGTACGGATGAGTCTCTTTGGATGAGCACGAATCCAGGGCGCTTCTCTGGGACTCACTTTATCAAAAATGTTAAAGACTTCCCGAAATACTTGAGAACTTAACAGCCCTGCCCGCATAGGGGGGGAGGGAGGGCGTGTAGAGGGATCTTTTTCCTATGCAGATAGACCTGCAGCCTTATCAAGAAAGCTTTGCCGCAGAATGGGATGCCTTTATCATAAACCAATCCCGTAATGGGGGGATATTTCAAGAACGCAAATTTCTTTCCTATCATCCCAAAGATAGATTTAAAGATGAAAGCTTACTGTTTTATTCAGGCCATCATCTGATAGGTGTTTTACCCGCAGCGTGCTGCATCACGGCTGATCAGCAACTGGCTGTTGTCTCTCATCCAGGGAGTACTGCCGGAGCCCTGGTTTATCATAAAGAAATGACGGTGCGGGAAGTGCTTTTAATGCTGGAAAAAGCCATCGAATATTATAAAAATAAAGGCTTCTATCGTCTGGAATTTCGCCTGGCAGAAGCGTTATTTTCCTATCCTACCGATGGAGAACTTTTGTACCTCCTGTGGCACCGGGGATTTAAGCTGGTAACCCGTGAGGTCTGCTCTTGTGTAAATCTAGAAAACGAGGATAACTGGCTAAGGATGGGACGAAAGAAAAATCCGGCTACCATTCGAAGCTTAAAAAATAAAGGTATCCAGGTTCGCCAGATTGAAGACCCCTCTACCCCCTATTCCCTGATAGCCCAAAACCTGGCTAACCGGTATGAGAAAAAACCCACCCATTCCCTGGAGGAACTCTCCGACCTAAAGTCCCGATATCCAGATCGTATTCACTTTTGGGTAGCCATAAAAGATCATCTGACCCTTGCGACCCTGGTTGTATTTGTGGTAAATAAACAGGCCGTCCATACATTTTATATCGCCCCGGATTATACTTATGCCCGCTGGAACGTAATGCCCCTGCTTTTCTACGAGGTTTTCAATTACTATAAAGCTCTGGGGTTTAGATGGTTTAATTTCGGTTTATCTTCCCGGGGGGATTGGATCAAATGGGGTATTTTAGAATTCAAAGAACGGATGGGGGGACGGGCAACCTTCAAGGATGTCTGGGCACTGGATAATTTAGCCGCTTATCAATTTTATAACTTTCCACCTTTATAATGAATTTCGCTATCGTTGGAAATAATGATGGTCCTTTACGGTTATTGCGATCGGTTTATAAGGTAGGTTTGTTACCGGCTTTTGTTGGGCTGCAGAAACCGGTCGATGAAACTCTCAGAAAAGCTTATCTTACCTTCATAGAAGAGGCCAGATTTTATGAAGGCTTCGATGAGTCAGGACTTATACAGATTGCGGCCCCTTATAGTCTCGACCTGCTCATCAACTGCTTTTGCAATTTTCGCTTTAAAAAGATCCTGGAACTTTATCCAACCCTTAATGTGCATCCATCCCCTTTGCCTAAGTATCGGGGACGACATCCCATGCATTGGGCCCTCATCAACGACGAAAAAGAATTTGGAATAACCCTCCATCAGATGATAGAAGAAATCGATGCCGGAGACATTTACTGGCAACGTATGATAAAGCTTGATGAGGGGATGTCCGTTGCAGAATTACGAAATCGCCTGCTGGATCTGGTCGAAGAAGAGTTTGGCCGGTTCCTGGAGGATTTTCTAAAAGGGGAAATCAAGGCCATGCCAAACCCCCGGGACCAGGCAACCTATGTTACACGGCGGTTTCCGCGAGATAGTCAGCTAACCGATTGGTCGACCAATCGGGTGATATATTGTAAAGTCATGGCTTTGAGGAGTGAAAGTAACCCTGCCTTCTTTATGTTCAACTCCCAGCAGGTGCAGGTATTTTCAGCCGAGCTGGTCAATAAAAAATATGTAGGCTTTTCGGCTCCGCTGGTATGCGAAATCCACGCAGATGGAGCTACCATCATTTGTGAAGATGGGTCTT
Organism: Candidatus Limnocylindrales bacterium; assembly: GCA_035559535.1. NCBI lineage: Bacteria > Bacillati > Chloroflexota > Candidatus Limnocylindria > Candidatus Limnocylindrales > Candidatus Limnocylindrales bacterium. The sequence continues at coordinate 163,659 of DATMBG010000021.1, read as the reverse complement.
GTGTAAGACTATCCGGATTCGATCCGTTTAAGTACAACATCAAAATAAATGAAAAAATACCACTCTAATTTTTATTTCCCAAGAAAGGGGATTGAAAAATATGATTCCACTTGTAGATTTGAAGGCTCAGTATGATTCAATCCAGGTCGAAATAGACGCTGCTATTCAGGCTGTTATCAGGCGGAGTGCCTTTATTGGGGGAGAAGAAGTACAACGGTTTGAAGCAGAGTTCGCAGCTTATTGTGAGACCCGGGCGTGTGTTGGGGTAGGTAACGGTACAGATGCTCTCTATCTGGCCCTTCGAGCTTTGGGAATAGGACCGGGAGATGAGGTTATTACCGTAGCCCATACCTTTATGGCTACGGCAGAGGCCATCTCGTTGACCGGAGCAAAGCCTGTTTTTGTAGATATCCAGGAAGAAACCATGTTGATGGACCCGAAGTTACTGGAAGCAGCCATCACACCTCGTACCCGGGCCATCATTCCGGTTCACTTATACGGTCAGCCCTGTGAGATGGATCAAATCCTGGAAATAGCCCGACAATACAATTTAAAGGTGATCGAAGATGCTGCCCAGGCCCATGGAGCCAGGTGGCGAGGGCGGCGGGCAGGTTCTTTTGGGGATGTGGCCTGCTTTAGCTTCTATCCCGGAAAGAACTTAGGGGCTTATGGAGATGGAGGGGCTGTAGTCAGTCAGGATGAAGATCTGATCCGCCAGATTCGCATGTTGGCCGATCATGGCCGTCAGGAGAAATACCTCCATGAGATTCAGGGTCTAAACAGTCGTCTGGATGGATTGCAGGCAGCTATATTGCGCGTCAAATTACGATATCTAGATACGTGGAATGCGGCGCGCCGCAGGCATGCAGCCTATTATCTGGAGGCGTTGAAAGGGTGTGGAATTACCTTACCCGTTATCCATCCCGATGCCGAATCGGTATGGCACCTGTTTGTCATCCGGGTATCCGAACGAGAACGTTTTCAGGCCTGGCTCAAAGAGAGGGGGATCGATACGGGAATTCATTATCCTGTTCCCCTTCACCAACAACCTGCGTACAGGCATTTGAAAATTCCCGCAGGGGTATTGCCGGTAACAGAACGGATAGCCAAAGAAGTGGTCAGCTTACCCATGTACGCCGAGTTGACGGAAAAACACCTGACCTATATATCCGATTCGATCCGGTCGTGGACGCATTCAAAGATTGTTGGCTAAGGTAATGCGATTCCAAAAATTCACAACGGTTTATCCCATTTTTATCCACCAATTTCTGGCAGATAATCCCGATTATGAAAGCCTTTCCTATCAGGAACTGTATAGGCGATTCACCTATACCCGGTATGGATCGGCTGACTTCTATGCAAAGCATCTGGAGGCTTTAGGCCATGAAGCGGAGGATCTGTTTGCTTCCTTTGAACCTCTCCAGAAAGCCTGGGCCAGAGAAAAAGGGATAAAGTATGGGGAGGATACCTGGCTAAAGGATATTGTTCTTGCCCAGGTTAAGGCTTTTCAACCAGATATCTTGTATCTCCAGGATCTCTACCTGTTTGATCAAGACTTTCGCTGGCAGTTACGTCAGGTCTGCAACAAAAGGGTCATAATCCTGGGTTGGAGAGCATCACCGACCCCGGATTTCACCATTTTTAAAGATTTAGATCTGATTCTGACGTCTGCTCCCAACTTCGTTACGCTGCTCCAACAGAATGGTGCCCGTGCAGTATATATGCCCTTGGCCTTTGAGCATACGATTCTGGACGTTGTAAAGCCTACTATGGAAAGGGATTTATCCTTTTCCTTTGTTGGAAACTTAGGGAGTCGAAACGGATATCATTCCCAGCGCTACGCCTGGATTGAGAAGTTGGTAGCGTGCACGCCTTTACAGGTATGGGGTCAGGTCAGTGACCCCAGGTTGCGGCCCCGAAAAGATCGGATTCTGGACAAGGTTAGCTATGAGGCGAACAGAGTTCTGAAAAGCCTGGGGGTATCCCAAAGCTTCCGATCGAAACTTCCGGTCGTTCGCCGGGGAGTTCCCTGGATATCGGATCCTTCACTACCTTCCGTAAAGCAGCTCTATCCCCATAGGTTTCACGAGCCTGTGATGGGATTAAAGAACTATGAAATTTTGGCAAGATCCAGGATAGTCTTCAACAGTCATATAGATTGTGCCGGGGAATATGCAGGTAACCTCCGTCTCTATGAGGCCACAGGAATGGGTGCCTGTTTGCTTACAGATTGGAAGGTCAACCTGCCTGACCTCTTCAAACCAGATGTAGAGGTGGTAACGTATCGCTCGGTTGAAGAATGTATCGAAAAGGTCCGTTACCTGCTCGATCACGAAGAGGAGCGCCAAACCATAGCCCGTTCCGGTCAACAGCGTACCCTGAGGGAACATACTTACTTCCACCGCGTGCAAGAGTTGGTAAACCTTATCCGTCGGTATCTATAAAGAGAGGTTACTCGATTTTAAACTCGTACGGTGTTACCGAATTTTTTAGTTATTGGTGCTGCAAGGGCCGGTACTACCTCCCTTTATTATTGGCTTAAAAGCCATCCCGAGGTATTTGTACCCCATGTGAAAGAACCCTGTTTTTTTGTACACGGTTACAAGCATAGGATCTCAGATTGGGAGGAGTACCTTTCGCTCTTTGAGCCCGGACGAGGAAAGATAGCCATAGGTGATTGCTCGGCAGCCTATCTGGCTGCACCCGAAAGTCCGGCCTGGATTAAAGAAAAGTTGGGAAATTTAAAAATTATCATACTGCTTAGAAATCCCGTTGAGAGAGCCTTTTCCTTATATTCCTGGATGATTATGGAAGGGTATGAATGGCTTCCGACCTTTGAAAGGGCGTTGAAAGAAGAAGAACGGCGCTTCTCCAGCCGGGCTTTCCAAAATAAAAATCCGGAGTATTTTTGGGATTATATATACTTTCGAAGTGGCCTTTATTACCAACAGGTTAAAAGATATCTGGATACTTTTGAACCTGAGTTGATTCGAATTTATCTCTTCGAGGATTTAAAGAATAACCCTTCGCAGGTTTATAAAGATATTTGCCAGTTCCTTGGAATTTCCAATGGGTTTCAGCCTGACTTTTCGGTTCATAATGCCAGCAGGCTTCCCCGGTTTATCAGACTCCAGTATTTACTGCGCTGGTTCTGCAGGTCATCTGAAAGGCTGCCTGTTCCCTTAGGTGAGCCGGTTCGCAGGTATTTATTTGCCATGATGGCCTTAAACACGAAGTTAGGACATAAGGGTACATTACCTTTAACGTTAAAGGAAAAGCTTCGGGATGCCTATAAAGAGGATATTGTAAAGTTAAGCGAGCTTATTCAAAGAGATTTATCCCGGTGGCTGTGAACAAAAAATCATTTCGGGAATTTTCTCTACTCCTTTGATGAAAATTCTTAGTTTGATAAAACGGTTCATCAAAGAAATATCCGGTATATCCCAGATTACGGCTGTACAGAACCAGATTGAGGAGGTCAAAATTCTCACGGCAAAACTTCTGATCAATCAGATCAAGGCCCACGGCCTATATGAAAACCTCCGGGATACAGAATTTAAAGTCTTCTCCCAGTTTGGAGACGATGGGATTATTCAGTATTTGATAAATCAGATTGAAATAACCCACCGGACCTTTGTTGAGTTTGGAGTCGAAAATTATACAGAATCCAATACAAGGTTTTTATTGGTAAATAATAACTGGAAAGGCCTTGTGATCGATGGAAATAAAGCGAATATCGATTATATCCAGAAGGACAGTCTCTACTGGAAGTATGACCTGACCGCCGTGCAGGCTTTTGTCGATAGGGACAATATTAACAGGATCTTGTTGGAAAATAATTTCTCCGGCGAGATAGGAATTTTAAGTATCGATATCGATGGAAATGATTATTGGATTTGGGAGAGTATTCACGTTGTGGATCCCATCCTTGTAATTATTGAATACAACAGTGTTTTTGGTGATCGATACGCCATTACAGTTCCCTACGATCCGAATTTTAATCGAACCAAAGCCCATTTCTCTAACCTGTTCTGGGGATGTTCATTAAAAGCTTTGGGTTTGCTGGCTGAAAAGAAGGGTTATGCCTTTGTTGGCTCGAATAGCCAGGGAAATAATGCTTATTTTGTGCGAAAGGATAAACTCGGCCGGCTTAAGCCCCTCCGGATTGAATCCGGGTATGTAAAATCTAAATTCAGAGACTCCCGAGATAGGCAAGGGCAGCTTTCTTACCTGTCCGGAGAGGAACGTCTTGAAGTCATTAAGGATATGCTTGTTTACGACCTAGAGAAAAATAAACTGGTTAGACTGGGGGATCTTGAGGTTTGATCATGGGGAAGTTGAAATCTACCTTAAAAAGGATTTTAAACCCTTTTACTCAAAAGGCAGGCCAGAAGCAATATACTACCTATGAGACAGCGTTAGCTGACTGTACTGAGCACGGCTACGAAAACGAAGATATCATTGAGGTAGTTCTACAAAAAACCCAGAAATACCGGGACAGCCTCTTGTCTGAGGGAAAACCTATTCGTCTCAGTCCAACCAGTGCATACAGCCTCTGCTCCCTCCTCGCATCCCTTGAAGCGCTGGAGATCCGAGTCATCGATTTCGGTGGGGCGTGTGGAGCCCACTACTATCTAGCACGTGCTGTACTTCCTCCTTCTTACAAATTGAGGTGGATTGTCGTTGAAACACCTAAAATGATCCAAAAAGCCGCAGAAATCTTTACCAACGATGAATTGACTTTCTCATCTAACTTGAGGGAAGCTGCTGACTCTCTCAGGCAGATAGATTTGTTGCATACATCGGGAACCCTTCAATACGTCAATAATCCCTGTGAATACTTAAGAACTCTTGTCTCAATCCATGCGACTCATATTCTATTCAATAGACTCAATCTGACAAAAGGTTCCCAGGATATCATCACCATTCAAGAATCCTGGCTCAGTTGTAATGGACCTGGTGCCATGCCCAGCGGTGTACAAGATCGAAAAGTACGATATCCAGTTGTCTTCCTGCGAGAATCCACGTTTTACGATGCAATAAGTAAGGACTATGACGTTGTCATGACGTTTGATGAACCAGGTGATGTGTTCTCCATCGAGAGTGGACCCATCTTCAGTGTCGGTCTGTTGGCAAGACGAAAACGATAGAAGTTGTACCAATGACCCCCAGACGTTTGAAAGAAGGTCATTGGCAAGAATTTTCGACGGCAGAAAGTACAAATTTTTAAATCGGCAGAGAAAGGATAAAGATATGAGTATTGAATCCATTGAATATAACGGGGTAAAATATGCCGAAATTATTTGGGCCGATACCCGGGTGGAGAAAACCACCTTCTTTTCTCCCCCTGAGTCGTCCTTTCAGTTTGGATTACTTGCTCACGAGGCCGGGTTTATAGAACCACCCCATTATCATAAGCCTATCTCCCGGCAAATTCATGATTTGCAGCAGATGTTTGTTGTTCAACGGGGGGTTGTTGCGGTTCAGTTATATAGTGATGACGGAGATCTTCTGCGTGAAATCATCCTGCATCCCGGTGATGCCATCGTTTTGGTTCATGGAGTCCATGCAATCCGTGTGATTGAGGATATGCAATGTATCAGCGTTAAACAGGGACCCTTTTTAGGGACCGAACATGATAAGGTTTTTGTAAAGGTGAAGAAATGATATCGGTTTTTGAACCTGTAATCGGTGAAGAAGAAATTAATGCGGTCGTTATGGCCTTGAGACGGGGTGAAATTTCCGGATCCTTTGGCGAATCCATTGTCCGATTTGAACAGGAATTTGCCGGGTATTGCGGTTGTAAATATGGAGTTGCCGTCAGCAGCGGGGCGGCAGCCTTGCATTTAGCCGTTGCTGCTGCGGGTATTGGTCCTGGAGAAGAAGTACTGGTTAGTGCCAGTACCAATATTGCTACCGCCCTGGCTGTATTTCACCATGGGGCCGTTCCTGTTCCGGTAGATTCTGAAGAAATCACATGGAACCTCAATCTGGATTTGATTGAATCTCTCATCACTTCACGTACCCGGGCCATTATTCCGGTCCATTTATATGGTCATCCGGTAGATATGGATCGCTTATGTGAAATTGCCAGACGCCATAACCTCCAGGTGATTGAGGACTGTGCGGAATCCCATGGGGCTACCTGCCGTGGAAAAAAGACGGGTAGTTTTGGGGATATGGGATGCTTCAGCTTCTATGCCAATAAAGTGATTACCACCGGCGAGGGGGGGATGGTCATAACCAACGATAAAGTCTTGGCCGAACGTCTGCGGTTATTACGGAATTTAGCCTTTACAAAGCCGCGCTTCCGACACGAACTGGCCGGGTATAACTTCAGGATGACCGGTTATCAGGCCGCCATGGGCGTCGTCCAGCTTCACAAAATCGAACAGATTATTACTGAGAAGCGACGGGTGGCCCATACCTATCACCGTTATCTGTCTGATATTCCAGGCCTACAACTTCCCTCTGAAGCTCCCTGGGCACGAAATGTTTATTGGATGTATGCGATGGTTGTTCAGCCTGAGTTTGGTATCAGTCGAGATCAACTCATGAAATGGTTAAGTCGGGAGGGGATTGATACCCGTACCTTTTTCTGTCCCATGAACCAGCAACCCTGCCTGCAATCCCAGCCGGGATTCCGTGAAATCTCCTGCCCGGTGGCAGATAAGTTGTGGGAAAGAGGACTTTATTTACCTTCCAGTTATACGCTATCTGAAGCGACGATTCAAAGCATTGCAGAAAGTATTCGGCGTGCCGCCCAGCACGCAAAAAAAACTACCTTATGAGTTCCTATATAGGTCGACATGCCGAGTTATACGACATTTTCTATGCCAATAAACCTTACGAGGCTGAAGCTGCTTTTGTCGATCAATGCTTACAAAAATACAGTATAGGTAAAACCCGAAGGTTACTGGAACTGGCCTGTGGAACCGGAAGACATGCCCTCGCCCTTGAAAAGTTGGGTTATAAAATTGTAGCGGTGGATTATTCTGTAGATATGTTAGCCTGTGCCCGACGTAAAATAACCCAGGTTTCTTCCCAGGTAGACTTTCGCTGGCAGGATATGCGTGCTCTTAATCTACCCGATGACCCCTTTGATGCGGTGATCTGTTTGTTTGATTCTATGGGATATGTTGCAACTAATGAAGCGTTGAAGCAGGTCTTAGAAGGGGTCTATAACCATTTACGTCCGAATGGTTTATTTGTGTTTGAATTCTGGCATGCTGCCGCTATGCTTCGAAGTTATGATCCTGTACGGATCAGACGCTGGTCCATTCCCGGTGGGGAGTTGCTCCGTATCTCTGAAACCAACTTAAAGTATCCTCAACAATTAAGTCAGGTAACTTATACCGTTTATGAGTTACGGGATAACGGAACCTATTCCAGTTTTAAGGAAACTCAAATAAACCGTTACTTCCTGGTTCAAGAAATGGCCTATTGGTTATCCTCCAGTGGTTTCACACCCCTTAAATGGTTTGCCGGGTTTACTCCCGATGAACAGATTACAGAACAGACCTGGCATGTTGTAGCTGTAGCTCGAAAAACCCCAAACAGTCTTAATGAAATAAAGGAGTTCGAGGTATCATGAGAGTTGGCCTGTTCCTGGGAATGAATATACCTGAAGAAGGAGGAGGATATACCTTTGAAAGGGAAGTATATCAGTCTCTGATTAAGTTTGGTCAGGAAAGTAACCACACTTTTGTGGTGCTTACCTGGACGAAAGGGCAATCTCCTAAAATTTCAACCGGAAATATTCAATTTGTCTCCCTCTATCAGGGTTTAGGAAAGCGTGTAATATCTAAACTCTCTCGAACGGCAACGGGCGTTTTTAAAAAACTACGACATCCGAGAAGTCTCTTCACCATAGAAAGTCGGGTCGAAAAACTTCTTCTTAAAAACGGAATTGAGTTTATCTGGTATCTGACTCCCGATTGCTTCACCATGGAAATTCCGTACATTACCGTGGTTTGGGATTTACAACATCGACTTCAGCCCTATTTTCCGGAAGTAAGTACAAAAGGGCAATGGAAGTGGCGGGAGGGCTTTTATGGGACCGTATTACGTCGGGCTGCTGCAGTTATTACCGGCACAGAGGCCGGTAAAGCTGAAATTGAGTATTTTTATCAGGTCCCGAAAGAACGTATTAAAATACTTCCCCATCCAACTCCTTCCTTTGCATTAAATGCATTAAAGGCTTCATCGGAGGACGGAAAACAAGTCCTTGCTAAATATCATATTCCTGAAAATTATCTCTTTTACCCCGCTCAGTTCTGGCCCCATAAAAATCACGCCGGACTGCTACAAGCAGTTCGATTGTTACGGGAGAAATATCAACTCGTTTTTCCTGTGGTGTTTGTGGGTTCCGACAAAGGGAACCAATCCTATATCAGGCAACAGGTCGCCGGGTTGGGCCTGTCCACCCAGGTTCACTTTTTAGGATTTGTACCTCAAGAAGATTTAATCTCGCTTTATCGAAAGGCCTTTGCGCTGACCTATCTGACTTTCTTTGGTCCAGAAAATCTGCCTCCCTTAGAAGCCTTCGCCTTAGGTTGCCCGGTAGTTGCCTCCCATGTCCCAGGTGCTCAGGAACGTCTCGATAATGCGGCTTTGCTGGTGGATCCTAAAGACCCGGAACAAATGGCCCTTGCCATCAAATCTCTTTACGAAGATCATACCCTACGCCATACACTGATTCAACGGGGATTAGAACAGGCACTTAAATGGACGGGAGAAGATTATGTCAAAGGGGTTTTCTCGATCCTGGACGAGTTCGAACCTATTCGATATTGCTGGAAATGACATATCCTAAAATATCTGTTGTCACTCCCTCCTTTAACCAGGGTCCATACATTGAACAGACCATTCTCTCCATTATTCGTCAGGATTACCCTCATTTAGAATATTTTATCATCGACGGGGGAAGTAAGGACAACACCCTTTCTATCCTCAAAAAATATGAACATAAAATTACGTACTGGATAAGTGAACCCGACAGAGGACAGAGCCACGCAATTAATAAGGGACTTAAAAGAGCGACGGGAGATATTGTGACCTGGATAAACAGTGATGACCTGGTTACAGAGGGTACTTTTTTTAGAGTCGCCGATCTTTTTCAAAAGGAATCGGATCAGATAGGACTCATTCATGGAGGGACCATTTTGTTTGATCAAAAAGGAGATATCCGGGAAGATTTTGGATATGAAAATCCGACCCTTGAAAGATATCTCAGCGGAATGTCTTTCTCACAGCCCTCGGCTTATATCCGAAGGAAATACCTGGATAAGGTTGGTTTATTGAATGAAACCTATCACTATGGAATGGATTATGATTTGTTTGCCCGACTGGCCCTGGTAACCAAATTTAAAAAAGTTAAGGATGTTTTCTCTAAGTATAGACTCCATGCAGGAAGTAAAAGTGTGGCCTTAGACAGGTACTTTATCGAAGATTGGATCCGGATTTTTATAAATATCGTAGGTAATCTTAAACTAGATTGGATTCGTGGCGAATTACAAAAATTGAAGGTTTTTGATACATATTTCTCCGATCCTGTGAAATTTAATTTTGATTTCCATCAGAAGGTTATCGACCCAAGGCTCATGTTGTTCTATTTTCTAAGTTACGTATTTAAAGCCGATTATAGAACCGGAAATTTTCCAAGAGCTCGCAAAGTAGCTGCCTATCTGAAGAAAAATTATAAAAGTTATATGGAAGAAGATAAGGAGTTAAAAAAAGTAATCCAGCGGCTTACTTTCTTTCCCGACTTTTTTATCGAATCGGTTCGGCGTTCCAAAATACGATGAAAATCGCTTATATTACTTCCCATATCAATAAGTCCCTTCAGTGGTATTGGTTCTCTGAAGAATTGGTTAAAAGAAATATTCAACACTTTCATATTATCCTCAATGAATATGAGCCAATTTTAGCCAGGGATTTAAAAGAACTGGGGGTGGAGGTCTATTATCTGAAACATAAAAATTTTCTTTCACACTTTATCAACCTTTTTAAGGTCATCCTGATTTTGAAAAAGCATTCGGTTGATCTCGTACATACCAGTTTACCCTATGGAAATTTAATCGGCCAGTTGGCGGCTTTACTGACCGGAATTCAGAAACGGGTGACCACCTGTGAAAATGCAAGCTGGGCCCACGATTTTAAGAGTAAGAAGCAAGAAATCATAGACCGATTGACTTTCTGGTCTGCTAAAAAGGTTATCGCCGTTTCAGACACAGCCCGGGAGTATCTGGAAACAAAATGGAAAATTAAACCTGAAAAGTTAACGACGATCTATCAAGGTCTCAAGGTTACGGATTATGATAACATCTCGAAGGATCGAATACTTAAATTGAAAAAACAGCTCGGGATTCAAGATCAGGATTTTATCGTAGGCGTTATTGCCCGGTTTGAGTATTGGAAGGGGCATATTTACCTTGTGGAGGCTATCCGGAAAATTGTTAAAGAACATCCCGAGGTCAAATTACTTATTTTTGGTTCTCAAGGCCCTGAATATGAAAAAATTATGGAAAAAGTAAAAGAGTATAATCTGTCCTACCATGTGTTCTACAAGGGTTTTATAGAAGATCCCATCGCGTTGTTTCAGTTATTGGATATTCACGTCCATGTCCCTATTAATAAATATGTTGAGAATAGCGGGATAAATGTTATCGAAGGAATGATTTCAGAACGTCCGCAAATCTTAACAAGATCAGGGTATGCTTTTACAACCGCCCAACATATGAAAAATTGTATGGTGGTGGATTACGGTAATTCCGATCAAATTGCAGAGGCCATCCTGAAATTAAAGGGGGATCCTGAACTACGTAAAAACCTGGCCAGGCAGGCCCGATTAGACGCTATTCGGCTTTTTAGTAATCAACTTAAGGTAGAGCGGCATTTAGACTTATATGAACGGCTTTGATCTTGTGAAACCCTATGGAAGACGAAGAGGTAGCGAATGGTTACCGATCCTTTAGTAAGTGTTATCCTGCCGGCTTACAATGCCGCACGCTTTATTAAGACTGCCATAGATAGTGTCCTGGCCCAGACCTATTCCAGGCTTGAGCTTATTGTGGTGGATGATGGTTCTACGGACCCTACAGCCTCTATCGTTGGAGGATATGGAAATCGGGTACGGTATATTTATCAAAGGAATGCACGCCAGGCTGCTGCACGGAATAAGGGATTACGCCATGCAACCGGGGAATTGATGGCTTTTATCGATGCAGATGATATCTGGCTACCCCAAAAACTTGAGAAGCAGATAGCCCTTTTCAAGCAGAATCCAGATCTGGGTTTAGTTTCTTGTTCGTTACGGGAGATTGATATCGAGGGTAATCCTTTAAGGGACCTTCGGGCGGATCTCCGGGGACATGTACTGGAAAGAGTTTTATTGGGAAAGTTTTCAGGGGGTGGGGTGGGTAGTACCTCTCTTATCCCCCGCAGGGTACTGGAGACGGTAGGAGATTTTGATATTAACTTACCTCCCTGTGAGGATACGGATCTTCTCTGGCGTATCGCCAGCCGTTATCCCATTGATTATGTCGATGAGGTCCTGGTGCTGTATCGTCTCCATGGGAGTAATACCCATGCCAATGTGAAGATCATGACCCAGGCCTGGAAGCGTTTATATCATAAAGCATTACATAGTCCTTATGTTCAACGACTGGGCTGGCGTTTTCATTGTCAGTGTTACGGACGGCTTTACTATATGCTGGCCGGCGATCATGCCTGTGCAGGACAGTGGCTAAATGCCTGCCGATATGGGTTCTATAGTATCCTGTGGTGGCCTCCCAACCTGTTAAAGGTAATGGGAGGGATGGTCCGACGATTGGAAAAATCAAGGGATTATTCCGGCCGTCGGATTATAAAAACGGTCTGACAAAACCATGCCCAATCCGTTGAAGGGGGTTCCCAAGATCCTTTACCTGGTTTATTGGGGAGCTGCCGAGCCGTTAGGGCAGTCTCTCGTTTTACCTTCTGTGGCCAGACTGGCGAAATCCGGTGTAAACGTAACCCTGGTTACCTTTGAAAAGCCTGAGGATCTGGCCCATCATAGTGAAATGGCAAAGATCCGTGCTTTTCTGGAAGAACGCGGGGTGTATTGGATCCCCCTCCGGTATCATAAACGCCCGAAGGTACCGGCAAAAATTTTTGATATTCTCCAGGGATGTGCTTATGCCATTATGGCCCGGTTACGGGTTCGTCCGGATATCATCCATGCACGTACCTTTATCGGTGGCTTGATAGGATTTATCCTTGTCCCACTTTTGCAGGCAAAATTGGTTTATCATAATGAAGGATTTTATCCCGATGAGCAGGTCGATGGAGGCATCTGGAAGGCAAATTCCCTCCCTCATCGGATTGCTAAATTTCTCGAACAGCAATTATATACCCACTCCCATGGGATTATTGCCTTATCGTATCGAGCCAGGAAGGTAATCCAGCAGCTTCCGGCTGTGCAACGTAAAAGCACTCCTGTAATTGTAGTTCCCAGTTGTGTAGATCTGGACCATTTCCCATGGAACCCATCCAAATCCCTGATCCGGCAAGATATGCTTCGTTTTGTTTATATCGGTAGTGTGGGGGGACGATACCTTTTTGATAAGATCGGGCGCTTTGTAGCCCTTGCTTCCCGGGAAATAAATCGGATACATTTTCGCGTCCTCACCCGGGCAGAACCCGATTTGATCGACTCAACTCTTCAGGCCAGTGGGTTACCTGCCGGTAGCTGGTCTGTGGTCAGTGTTCCACATACGGCGATCCCCCAGGAACTTTCGTACCAACAGGCAGGTCTATTTTTCCTGGCCCAGGGAATCAGCGAGCATGGATGCTCGCCTACCAAGATAGGGGAGTATTGGGCTTCAGGATTACCGGTTGTTACAACCCCTAACGTGAGTGATACAGATGACATCATCCGCCGGGAGCGGGTTGGAGTCATTGTGAAAGAACACTCTGATATCGAATATCGACAGGCTGCTCGGGAGCTTCGATCACTTCTCGAAGATCGTGGATTATCCCTACGTTGTCGACGTGCTGCGGAAACCCATTACGCCCTTGAGCCTGCCTGTGAGCGACAACTCACACTTTATCAAAGTCTTATTTCCTGTACTACCTCCTTCATTACCCGTTCCCGTGTATGATATCAAACATTTTTTAAAACAACTTCGGGCTTCACAACCCTTCAATTATCTCATGACTTCAACCGTTCATAGTTTGTTAACAGTTATCGGCCTGGATCGAATCGATCCCATAAAGATCAATACTGAATCCTCTGGGTTATTATTACTATCTGTTAACCCCCCATGGACCTGTTCTTCGTGATCGGAGTGGGGGTCATCCCCGGTATTTGAACTATCTCTTTACCACCCCTGGTCCTGAGGAGATTTTTCATAAGTAACAATCGTTTAAGGTTTATACAGTTTTAATATCCAACCTGAGGCAGCAGGCGAGATGTCTGGGTTCCCGAGACGTGTTATGGCTCAAGACATTGCTCCAATTTAGAAAACGCTCTCTTAACCTCCTATACATCCAGCTAAGAAGGGGGGGAAAACCTTATTTTCGGCCTGAACACCCCCCTGGTCCCCCTCCAGGGGGGATTTAGAAGGTTACCCGCCAAATTCCCCCCTCCAAGGGGAATACCCCTTTGTTCCCCCCTGGAGGGGGACCAGGGGGGTGTCTAGACCCCAGGTCTGGTTCTTAAAACATACTCCTGAAAAGGGGGTGTCAGGGGGATTTCTGAGAATTTCCAAGACGAGAAAGCGATTTTAGAAAAAACCCTCACAGGCTAAGAACTCTCATATCTATGCTTTCGACACGAACTCTCCAGGTTTTTTTACATATTCTTGTGCTTATTGCCATCGCTTTTATCCCGGGGGTGGGACTGGCTTTTGGTACCGTCGATGAGATATTTCCGGCACTGATGGCATTGTCGGTATGTATGATATTTCTCTGGTTGTTCTTGCGTTTTCGTAGCCTGCCCCTTGAAGATCGTAAGTGGCTTCTCTATCTGAGTTTCATTGCCCTGTTCATTCGGGTATTGGTAGCCTTTGCTATCTTTTATGGACCGATCGATCGGGATCTCTTCGGTGAGGATCAAGGCGGTTACGATCACATGCCGTTTTTCCTGGTTCGTTACTGGCAGGGGATCAGCCCTAAGCCTGCTTTTCTTTTTGAAGGGCGGTCCGCCGACCGGATTGGCTACTATCTGTTTCTGGCACTTCAGTATTATATTTTCGGTCCCTCCCTGTTGGTCCCTCGAATATTTAATTGCCTGGCCGGGGCTCTGACCATCGTTTATGCCTATCGTCTCGGACTTCATGTTTTTGGGCGTATAGAAGGTAGGGTTACTGCTATGTGGGTAACCTTCTTTCCCTCTCTGGTATTATGGTCTGTCTTAAACTTACGGGATATCTGGCTGACTTTAAGCATCCTCGTGATTGTATGGCATACCTTACTCCTTCGCGAGCGATTATCCATGGCTTCCTTTGCCACCCTTCTTGGTGTTATGATAGGGCTTCAGTATGTTCGGCCTTATCTTCTCGTGATAATGGCGGTTACCGTACTGAGTGTATTTGTTTTATCCCACTCAAAAAATCTGGGACGTGGTCTGTTTCTCGGAATCGGCTTCTCGGTCTTGTTACTCTTGCTATACTACCAATTCGATATAGGTAAACAAGGTCTCGAATTTATAGACCTTGAGAAGATTGAGAAGTTCCGCCAGGGTATAGCCAGTGTATACTCTGGAAAATCGGGTTATTATGGGGATATAGACCTGAGTAATCCCCTTGGGCTTATTACTTTTATTCCCATTGGGTTGGTTTATTTCCTCTTCTCTCCGTTTCCCTGGGAAATAAGAGGTTTCAGGCAGGTGATTACACTACCGGAAATGCTGACCTGGTATTTAACCATCCCCTTTATCTGGCGGATAGTGAAGCAGGCATTAAAGCAAGGGGCCAGGAAAAATCTGGCTTTATTATTACCCCTCATCATTATTAGCTTTGTCTACACCTTGGGATCCGCAAATATAGGTCTTGCTTATCGTTATCGTTCCCAGGTGATTATTCTCTATCTGGTCTTTACGGCTGCAGGTTATGTCCAGTGGCGTCTGCGCAGGTATAAACGAAAACGACCTCTGATGCGATTTACCTTGCCCATCAAACGGTCTGCTTGAAATGAAAATACTCTGCGTATTACCCTATGCTTTAAATCTCGTACCGGGACAACGGTATCGTATAGAGCAATGGCTTCCTTATCTTCGGGATGCAGGGATAAGTTCGGAGATGTTACCTTTGCTGACCCCGGAAGAACAGCGGCTCCTTTACTCCCGGGTTTCTCCCATAAAGAAAATGAAGATAGTGGGGATGAGTCTGGTGCGGGCTTTATGCCATCTCCCACGCCCCGGACAGTATAATGCCATCTGGCTCTCCCGTACAGCCCTGGTAGCAGGACCTCCCCTTGTGGAGTGGCTGTTGGTTCGTAGGGGTATTCCCCTGATCTATGATTTTGATGATGCGATCTGGATCCCGGATACCATGGAGGTAAACCGTCGCTGGAGTGTCTTGAAGTGCCCGGGGAAGACGGCTCAGTTGTGTCGAATGGCATCCATCGTCATTGCCGGAAATGAGTGGTTGGCAAACTATGCGCGTATCTACAATAGAAATGTTTGGGTGGTACCCAGCACCGTAGATACCGAACGATATCTGCCCGGGAATCTTACTCCTCGAAAGGGGCCTGTAGTCATAGGCTGGAGTGGTAGCCCTTCCACCATCCGACACCTTCATATTATCTCGGGAGCATTACGACGGGTAGCCGCTGCTACCTCTGTAGAACTCCGGGTAATGGGGGGAGATTTCCAGTTATCGGGAGTACCCCTCTTGCTACGACGCTGGTCCCCGGAAACCGAAATAAAAGAGCTTCAAGGCTTTGATATAGGCATTATGCCGTTGCCTGATGAGCCCTGGAGTTATGGCAAGTGTGGGATGAAAGCATTGCTTTACATGTCTGTTGGGATTCCCGTTGTAGCCTCTCCCATTGGCGTGAATTCTACCATCATCCAGGATGGGAAAAATGGATTTCTGGCTGCAAAGGAAGACGAGTGGGTAGAGAAATTACTTGCTTTGATTCGGGATCCTGAGCTTCGCCGCTCCATGGGTCAGGCCGGACGTACCACCGTAGAAACCGAATATTCCCTTCAGGTACAGGCTCCTCGGGTTTTAAGTATCCTGAAAACTGTGACTGGATCGGCCTCTGGATAGTTTTAAGAACAGGTGATTATGCTTAGATCTGCAGAAGTGGCAGGCTTAAATAATCTGACAGGTATTGCCCCCCGAAGTCAATGGATTGTTTTTTTGAGTATTTCAACTATTGCCCTGCTGGTAATAACTTTCTCCATGGTTATGAACCAGCAGTTTTATAAGACCCACCTGTCTTTCAGTGATGGAATGGGGATCTATTTTTCAGTTGGTAGAACTATTCAGATAGCAAAAACACAGGGAACTCTCCAGGCTTTAAACTTCGCGGTTAACTCCAGCATGTATATCTTACACCAGATTATGGCGGCTCTTTTAGGACCCCTTCTGAACCTTAGCATGTCGGTTGGCCCCTTATTCAATGGGATATGGTATTTAGCCATGTCTGTGAGTTTAGGTTTGTTATTTTGGGATAGAACTCATTCTATAGTGTTATCCATCCTATTATCTATACCTCCAATGATTTATATCTCCCCTGTAGCTACGGCTTATGAAGGCTTAACAAACATGAATGTAGACTTTCTAAGCTACGTTCTAAGTGTCAGTACCATCTGTTACTTACTGCTCAGCGATAACTTAAGTAAAAGTTGGGCAACTATTCTGGCCGGAGTGTTCTGGGGACTATTAGTTTTAGGACGGATACCTACGGCTATTTTATTAGGGATCATGGTTATGCCCCTATTTATCAAGGGACTCATCTATCATTCAACGCGTTCTGTGGTATTTCGAGGTTTATTAATATTGGGAACAACCGTTTTAATGGTAAGTGGCTGGTGGTTGATCTTCTCCCTATACGAGTTCATAAAATTCTTTTTCTTCTGGTATGGTCATCCTCTCGGATCGATGGGTAACCTGTCGCCTGCCCGTTTACCCTTTTTATGGAAAGGTTTCATAAGAGAATTAATTGGAAACAATATTCCTTATATAGGAATGACCCTTTGGCTTTCCTGGATTCCGGGGTCTGTTATTATAAAAGGAGTCAATGGGATCTCCTTACTGAAGCAGCTAAATTGGATTTATATCTGGATGGGTATAAGTCCTCTCTTGATTCTTATGCTTCTGCATACGGAAAATCTTCCTTATGCCTTTCCTGCTTATATGGGATTTTATCTAACTCTTCTTTTTCCCTTCAAACAAAACCCTAGGGAGAGAAGCATTCTACAAAGTAAATCCTATCGGATGGGACTTATGCTGATGATCATAATTGCAAGTTTTTGGTTTGTAATAACCATGTATAAACAGCATACTACACCGTCTTTCAGCAAACAAACCACCTTGCAAATTACTCAATCCATTCTTGATGACATTTACCATCAGCAAGCTGATAAAGACAAACAGGAATTTCAGATATCTATAACCTATTGGGGAACTCTTAACCGTTATTCGCTTGCCAATGTATTTCTGTTTGATAAAAATCAATCTGTCAGGATGATAGGGAAGCAATCTGAGTCTAACCTTTTCAAACCATCAAGACCTCCCATCCTCCATATCCACTCAGCTGTGGCATGGTTAGATGCCAGCGACTCGGATGAAACGCATAAGGCATATCTCAATAAGATAGTAGAGGAAGTGGAAAACCAATCAGATTATGTTATCATCTTAAGTCGGGAAAGTTGGAATCCTAAAGGTTCTTATCCATTCTCTCAGTTCTGGTCCCAGTGGGTAAAGCTGAGCGAACAATTGCTTAATTCAAATCGGTTTCATACCTTAACTCTACCGCTGAGGATCACCGATTCCGAATGGGTCGTCGTTCTGGCACGTTCATTTTAAAATAATTAATTTTGGAACACTTTTTATCTCCTAAAGTTTAAGAAGCACTGTAATCCTGCAATTTTATCTTTGGAGGGAATTAATATGTCCGTTCATGAACCTATAAGGATTGCCGTAATAGGTTGTGGTCGCATCGCACAGACCCATTTGCAAGCCTGTCAAGAAGCTTCCATGCTAGAGTTAGTCGCCGTATGTGATATAAATAATGTTGTAGCTCAAAGTGTAAAAGAGGCTTTCGGCTGTCGAAAGGCTTACGACGACTACCGCAAGATGTTAGAATCCGAGAAATTGGATGCGGTTATTATTTGTACACCTCCGTCTTCCCATGTTACCATCGCCTGTGATGCCATCGGGTATGGATTACATGTCCTCTGTGAGAAACCCTTTGCCACAAGACTTGAAGATGCTTTAAAGATGGTTGCGTATGCTGAAAAACAAGACAGGCTTATCATGATGGCATCCAAGTTCCGATTTAGTGAAGATGTTATCAAAGCACGGGGGATCATCCAATCGGGGATTCTGGGTAATATTATCCTTTATGAGAACGTATTTTGTAGTAAGGTAAATATGGCAGGTCGATGGAATGCCATGCGCGAAATATCCGGAGGTGGGGTTCTGATTGATAACGGTAGCCATGCTGTAGACATTGCTCGATTCCTTGTCGGGCCTATCGTTTCAGTCCAAACTCAACACGGCATACAGGTTCAACCTATTGAAGTTGAAGATACAAGTCGCTTTTACTTTCAAACGGAATCCGGTGTATTAGGAATTATAGATCTGAGCTGGAGTATTTATAAGGATTCTGATACCTATATTGGTGTTTACGGTACTGAAGGTACCCTAAGCATAGGATGGCAAGAGTCTAAATATCGGCAGAGTGAGAAATTAAATTGGGTCAGGTTTGGGAAAGGTTACGACAAACAAAAGGCCTTCACACGACAATTACAGCACTTTGTTAATTGCCTGCTGCACCACGAAATACCCATCATTACTCCACAGGATGCTGTCGAATCCGTAAGAGTAATCGATGCTGCCTATGAATCGGCGAGGTTTAACAAATGGCTGGATATAGGTAACAGGAATGACTCCCCTGGGCAGAACTTGCAGAGTCTGGTTCTTTTACCCAAAATAGAAGTTACAAATTTTAATCAACTGGTAGGAAATACCTGAAAAGTGTGCCAGACATAACAAACCTTTATATTCCTGCAAAAGGAACTCTATTCTAAACCCTGTCAACTTTGATTATTCATTTTAGTAGAAAGTTCAGGGAAGCCTTCCTTTTATGAGGATTCATATTTTATTACCGGCTTACAACGAACAAGAAGCGTTACCCAGATTATTGGAGCGAATTAAGGTAGCTGCATCTACATGGAACCAGGATTGGTGTGTAGTTGTACTGGATGATGGGAGTAATGATGCAACGGCGGAATGTGCCCGGCAATTCAGTGGAGATATGAAGATCGATATAATAAAGCACCCAACAAATCGTGGATTGGCAGCCGCTTTCCGTACCGGAATCACTCATATCTGTTCATATGCGGCCCCCGAGGATGTGTTAATCACCCTGGATGCCGATAACACCCATGATCCTGGCCTTATAGGGGAGATGTTAAGGTGTTTTTATGAAGGTGTAGATATTGTACTTGCTTCACGTTTTGTACCCGGTGGCGGAGAGAGTGGAATACCCCTGGTACGTCGTATTCTTAGCCATAGTGCACGATGGGTTATTAAACTGTTGTTTCCTATTCCTGAAGTCCGAGAGTACTCCTGTAGTTTTCGTGGAGTGCGGGTTGCACTCTATCAGCGTGCCCTGGCAACTTATGGTGAAGACTTCATTCAATCAACTACCTTTGCCGTAACACCTGAAATTTTGTTGAAACTCAGCCGTTTTTATCCACGTATTGTTGAGGTACCTCTGGTATTACGTTATGACCAAAAGGTTGGTGCAAGTAAGATGCGTGTTTGGCGTAATATTCTGGGTTATTTACAGCTCATTTGGAACTGCTGGTAAAAAGACTAACGGTTCTGGATAAATATTTAAGGAGGATTAAACGGTGTCTGAAACCCAACGGAAAATGGTTTTACCATCCGAAGCAAATGCAACCGGTCGGACATTTGATAATGAGGAGATCGAACTTTTAATTAAAACAATCCGTTCTGGAACATTAAACTGTACACGAGGTACCATGGTCTTGCAGCTAGAAAAAGAATTCGCCCGTGTTTACGGAGTTAAGAATTGTATTGCCGTTACTTCAGGAACAGCGGCTCTGCACTGTGCTATTGCTGCAACTAACCTGGAACCGGGCGATGAAGTTATCACAACCCCTATCACGGATATGGGTGCTATAACACCCATCCTCTATCAAACAGGAGTTCCTGTATTTGCGGATGTAGATCCTTACACATATAACATTACAGCCGATACTATCGAAAAAAAAATTACACGACGAACTAAAGCGATTATTGTTACACACTTGTTTGGCAATCCTTGCGATATGCAGCCGATTCTTGATTTGGCGAACAAACATGGAATTCTTGTTATTGAAGATGCGGCTCAGGCCTTCTTTGCAACGTACCGGGGTCAACGGGTTGGTACCCTGGGATCTATAGGCTGTTTCAGTCTTCAACAAACAAAACATATGACTGCGGGGGAAGGGGGGTTGGTTATTACAAATAATCCTCAACTTGCACGCCATATTCGCCTGTTTCATGATAAGGCCTGGGGCTACGGGGATCCAAAGCCCGATCATTATTTCCTGGCCTTAAATTATAGAATGACCGAGCTACAAGGAGCGGTGGCACTGGCCCAATTAAAAAAAGTTCAAACTGTTGTGGAACGTCGCCAAATAATGGCCCAGAAGTTTACTGATCTGATAAGTACCTTGAAAGGCATACAAACACCAAAAATTACTAAAGGCGCAACCCATGTATATTGGAAATATGTTTTGCGAGTGGATGAAAAGGCTACAGGTATCGACGTAGGTGAACTTGCCACACGATTACGCACCCGTTATGATATTTTTTCTGCTCCCCGCTATATCGCGAAACCTGCATTTCAATGTGAGGTTCTCAGGGAGGCTAAAACCTTTGGTAATAGTGGCTTTCCATTGCGGAATAACCCGTTTCGAAAAGATGATCCCCCTATTCACTACCGCGTGGAGGATTATCCGGGTACGATGGATGCATTAGCCCATATGTTGGTTCTGCCCTGGAATGAACTTTACACCGACAGGCACATTGAGTATATAGCCGAAGCTATTAAAGATTGTCTGTATAATTAACCTATGACCGACCCGCGCTTCCCCAATGTTCGCATTCATCCAACTGCTTTAATCGAAGAAGGGGTTCAAATAGGAGAGGGTTCTGTTATCTGGGATAATGTTCATATTCGGCGTGGAACCCGGATAGGGAAGAAGTGTATTGTTGGTGAAAAAACATACATTGCCTATGCTGTGCAAATCGGTAACCTTGTTAAACTAAATGCCGGGGTTTATATCTGTACTGCGGTAACCATTGAAGATGGTGTGATGATCTCTGCCCATACTGTTTTTACCAATGATAAGTTTCCTCGAGCCATCCTACCCGATTTTAGCGATCTGATGCCTTCAGAACCAACCGATGAAACGCTGCAGACGATAGTTCGACGGGGGGTAACAATAGGAGCAAATGCCACAATTGGTCCCGGCATAGAACTTGGCGAGTTTGCAATGATCGGGATGGGTAGTGTGGTAACCAGGAGCATTCCTGCTTATGCCTTAGCCTTTGGCTCTCCTGCTCGTGTGCATGGGTATGTCAGTGCTTGTGGTTATCCACTGGGTAATACGGATCTACTCTCTGTTAAAGAGGTAGTACATTGTAAACGGTGTGGAAAAGGTTATAGGCTTATAAACGGCATCCTTTCTCCTTTGCCTTCATAGTAAGGTTATCTTTTGGAGAGGTTTTTAGTTAATCTGATAGTCCAATAGAATTAATGCGCTGTTATCTTAATTTTGACCTCATAGGGTTACTTTTACTCTCCAACTCCCCTCACCCCCATCCCCCCCTAGCCCCCCAATCCCCCCTCTCCGTAGGGGCGGGAGGCCTCCCGCCCCTACCCAGGAGAGGAGGACCGGGGGTGAGGGGAGAGGGACCGGGGGTGAAGGCCACTTAAAAGTCAAGCAAAACTAAGTAAACAGTGTATTAAGTCCCCCTTATTGAATCCTGCCAGGTCTAAGTAGGGGCATGGCGCGCCGTGCCCTTACTGTCTTGCGCAATGAAAGTTCTTTCCGTCATAGGAACCCGTCCAGAGGCAATTAAAATGGCACCCATTATTAAAGCACTGGGCCAGCATGCGGATCGTATCCGTACTAAAGTAGTGGTTACCGCCCAGCATCGAGAAATGATGGATCAGGTCTTGTATCTTTTTAATATCAAGCCGGAATATGATTTGAATATCATGATGGATAATCAAACTCCGACGCAAGTAGCCTCTGCTATTCTTTCTCGTTTGGAACCAATTTTGAAGCACGAACAACCCGACTGGGTGTTGGTTCAGGGAGATACGACCACAACGCTGGCTGCTTCTCTTGCAGCTTTTTACGCTAAAGTGGGTGTAGGGCATGTGGAAGCCGGATTGCGAACATACAATAAGTGGCAGCCTTTTCCAGAGGAAGTTAACCGTAATATTACCACTCTTATAGCTGATAAACATTTTGCGCCCACAGAAATAGCACGTCAAAATTTACTGAAAGAACATGTAAAGCCGGAAACTATATGGGTTACCGGCAATTCTGTTATTGATGCCCTTCAATGGATTGCAAAACTCCCCCTGGAGGATGAACTGATAAATAAGATATTACCCCAGAATCCAGATATACGCGTAGTACTGCTCACAGTCCATCGACGTGAGAATTTCGGTCGAGGTATCGAAACTATCTGTCAGGCAGTAAGACAAATTTGTCTCCGCTATGGAGATGCCATCCGGATTGTCTACCCTGTACATCCCAATCCGAATGTCCAGGAACCTGTAAAGCAATTACTGGGAAATTTATCGCAAGTGAAGCTAACCCCTCCTTTAACCTATCGATCCTTGATTCAGGTTATGGCACATTCTTATTTGATTCTAACCGACTCTGGAGGAATTCAAGAGGAAGCCCCAGGCCTGGGAAAACCGGTACTGGTATTACGAGAAGTCACAGAACGGCCAGAAGCCGTTATGGCAGGAGCTGCTTACCTTGTAGGAACAGATGCTTCTAAGATCCTGGATACCTTTATTCATTTATGGGAAAACACATTTGCTTATCAACAAATGGCGCAAGCTATCAATCCCTATGGGGATGGACGGGCTGCAGAACGTATTATAAAAATTTTACTCAATGAACCCGTCGAAGAATTCTCCGATCAACCCAGACATCTCATGTCAATGGGGTAGCCTTCTAAATAAATCTTAGAGTGTGAACTTTTAGTTTGGGTCTATGTGTGGAATTGCTGGAATTCTTTCCGATACGGCTAAAAACTTAGCGTACCAGATCTGGCCCATGTTGGAGGCCCAACATCACCGGGGTCCCGACGATTGGGGGATATGGTCCGATGAAATATGTGCGCTGGGTCATCGTCGATTGTCGATTATCGATCGCACTTTAGCCGGACGTCAACCCCTTTCTAATGAGGAGGGTACCTGCTGGGTTACTTTCAACGGAGAAATTTATAACTTTCAGAGACTTCGACAAGAACTAGAGGGATTGGGTCACAGCTTCCGTACCCAGACAGATACGGAGGTTATCGTTCATGCCTATGAACAGTGGGGTACGGCTTGTGTTGAGCGATTTCGTGGGATGTTTGCTTTTGGCCTCTGGGATCAGCGCCGACGTCGACTCTTCCTGGCACGGGATCGCATCGGTAAGAAACCACTCTGCTACACCCAGATCGGTAACTCTTTTCTTTTCGCCTCTGAACTTCAGGGCCTGCTCGCCAATCCCCTTGTTCCCCGTGAGGTAGACTTTACTGCCATCGATGCTTATCTTTCTTGGGGATACATTCCGGTCCCTAAAACCGCTTTCCGCAATGTTTACAAACTTCCGCCTGCACATAGGTTGACGCTGGAAGCGACCCCTTCGGGTTTCCAGATTCAGGTTGAACGGTATTGGTCCCTAACCTATCTTCCAAAGTTGCCCCTGGGTGAAGAGGAAGCTGCAGAAGCCCTACGCGAGAAACTTACGGAGGCCGTGCAGTTAAGGCTAAGGAGCGATGTGCCTTTAGGTGCTTTCCTTTCCGGCGGCATCGATTCCAGTATCGTAGTCGGATTAATGGCAAAACTATCCCATCGCCCGGTAAAGACCTTTTCCATTGGCTTTGAAGAAATTAATTATAATGAACTGGCTTATGCTCGTTGCGTGGCCCAACGATGGAATACGGATCATCATGAATTCATAGTTAAATCGGATATCTTCCCCATTCTCCCAAAACTGGCACGCCATCACGGCGAACCCCACGCCGATGAAGCCTCCGTTCCAACTTTCTATCTGTCCCAGATGACCCAAACCTATGTCACGGTTGCCCTTAACGGAGACGGTGGAGACGAAAACTTCGCAGGCTATGCACGTTACCGGGGGAATCAAATAGCCCATTGGATCCACAGGATTCCAGGAGGTGGACGGACTCTCAAGCTTTTAACCCCTATCCTTCCGGATTCACCAGATCCTAAAAGCCCTCTGCGGCGACTACAACGCTTTTTAACCGGAATCCATCCTTCTATAACAGAACGATATAGCCGTTGGGTGGGCTACTTCAGCGAAATGGAGAAAGATAGACTTTATAAGGGGGATTTACGTGAACTACTCACCAAAAGACGACCGGAAGCCTGGCTGGAATCGCTGTTTGAAGAAGTCAAGGATCTGGATCCGGTAGAGGCTTCCATGGCTGTAGATGTGCAGTCTTACCTGCCGTTTGCCCTGCTGGTAAAAGTGGATATCACCTCCATGGCTAATGGCCTGGAGGTAAGATCCCCTTTTCTCGACCATGAAGTGATGGAATTTGTGGCAAAACTCCCCTCCCAGATGAAGTTACGGGGAAGAACCCCTAAATATTTGCTTAAGGTTGCCTTTAAAGATATACTCCCTACCGAAATTTCCCGAAGACGTAAAATGGGTTTTGGGGTTCCGGTGGGAGAATGGTTCCGAGGCCCATTACGCCAATGGCTCTCAGATACCCTTTTATCACAACGAAGTTTCATCGGTGAGTGTTTTAAACTCCAGGAGATTAACCACCTCCTCACCCAACACCTGGATCGTCAGGTAGATCACTCCCTTAAACTGTGGAATTTACTGATGCTGGAATTGTGGTATCGAGAACTCCCGACCTGATAATCCCATCGCCCTCTTACCCCTTCGCTTGTTTCCATGTAGAAGCGAT
This sequence comes from Candidatus Limnocylindrales bacterium, assembly GCA_035559535.1. Classification (NCBI taxonomy): domain Bacteria; kingdom Bacillati; phylum Chloroflexota; class Candidatus Limnocylindria; order Candidatus Limnocylindrales; species Candidatus Limnocylindrales bacterium. The sequence continues at coordinate 138,250 of DATMBG010000021.1, read as the reverse complement.
ATCGTTCCATGAACAAACCAAACGGTATTTTTGTTATTTCGTTGGATTTTGAACTCTATTGGGGCGTGCGGGATAGAAAAACCCTGGAAAGTTATAAAGAAAATCTTTTAGGGGTTCGTTCCGTAATACCTCGCCTTTTAGAATTATTTGAGGAGTATAGTATCCATGCCACATGGGCAACGGTTGGGTTTTTATTTTTTGAAAATCGGGATGAGTTACTTCGAGGACTCCCTGTTAAAAAACCAGCCTACGTAAACAGTAAACTCTGTCCTTATGAAGAGATTCATCAGATTGGTTGGAATGAAGAAGAAGATCCTTTTCATTATGCACCTTCGTGGATAAGACTTATCTCCTCTTTTCCTTATCAAGAAATCGGAAGTCATACTTTTTCTCACTATTACTGTTTAGAACAGGGTCAGGATATCGAAGCATTTAAAGATGATTTAAGCGCCGCGATAAAAGCTGCCGGGAACTATAGCCTCGAACTTAAAAGTCTGGTTTTTCCCCGAAATCAATTTAACGGTGAGTATCTCTCCGTCTGTAAGGAAATGGGTATAAAAGCTTATAGAGGAAACGAAAATTCCTGGATATATAGACCCAGAAGTCGGGAGGAGGAATCCCTGTTAAGAAGAGTCCTTCGGTTCATAGATGCCTACGTTAATATCTCCGGGCACAATTCTTATTCCATGGGTACACTGGGATCTACCCTTCCCTGTAACATTCCTTCAAGCCGTTTTCTTCGACCTTACTCGCACAGATTGAAAGTTTTAGAACCCCTTCGATTACGGCGAATTTTATCCGACCTGACGTATGCGGCCAGAAGGAGGTGGATTTACCATTTGTGGTGGCATCCCCATAATTTTGGAATCCACTTAGAAGAAAATCTGTCTTTTCTCAGGAAAATATTGGATCATTTTTTAAGTCTTAAAGAAGCGTACGGGATGGAAAGCCTCAACATGGGAGAACTGGCCCAACGTCGTCTGGACGATTCCCTGGCTTATGAAAACTAATACCCTTGTTATGTTGGCAGGTCCTGGAAAACCAACCCATATCCTTTATCACGCCCTCAAAAACGATTTCCCTATAGAAACCGTCGTCCTGGAGGAGCCGGTTCCCAGGACCGAATTTTTAAGGAGGCGGATTCAGAGGCTCGGTTTTTTTAAAGTGCTGGGACAAATTCTTTTTCAGATAGGAATGGTTCCTTACCTTCGCATGATCTCACAGAAACGTATTCTGGAGCTGATGGAGGAATTCAAGTTGAATGATGAACCTATCCATGAGGTTAAAATAACCCGCGTAAGATCGGTCAATTCCGATGAAACCCTGGGCATTTTGAAAGAAGTCCACCCATCGGTTGTGGTTATCAGCGGGACCCGTATTATTTCAGATAAAGTCCTTAATTGTGTTCCTTCTAAATTCCTTAATATCCATGCGGGTATTACCCCTCTCTACAGAGGGGTCCATGGAGCTTATTGGGCCTTAGTTGAAAACAACCCAAAGGCCTGTGGGGTTACCGTTCATCTGGTTGATACAGGTATAGATACTGGAAAGATACTTGAACAGCAGGTTGTGGAGCCAACCGAAAAAGATAATTTTGTCACCTATCCTTTGCTTCAACTGGCCACAGGTATTCCCCTTTTAAAAAAAGCAATCCAGGAAGTATTTGAAAATCGAATTGAAATTAAACCCTACCCGGAAGGAAGATCCAGGTTGTGGAGTCACCCTACCCTGGCGGAATACCTGAGGTACAGAATTTACCGGGGAGTTAAATAACTTCAACAAAACTAATTAAACCCCTTAGAAGTCCGATTGATATCCCCTGATGAATCAAGAAAAGGCTTCGACTCATACTCCTATCCGTGTTGTACGTATCATTGATCGGCTTAACATTGGAGGTCCGGCCAAGCACGTTACCTGGTTAACCTCCGGGTTGAATCCAAAAGAGTTCGAAACCGTGCTTATCACGGGTATTGTTCCATGGGGTGAAGGCGACATGGGCTATTTTGCCCGTGCAGCAGGCGTCAACCCGGTGGTGATCCAGGAGATGAGCCGGGAGATCAACCTGAGGGACGTGGTAGTCATCCTGAAACTACTCTACCGGTTCTGGAAATTGAAACCCCACATTATCCATACCCATAAAGCCAAAGCCGGTGCCGTGGGACGTATCGCCGGAATCATTTATAAATGGGCAACTCCCTCGATCTTATGGCTCCGTCCGCGTACATGTTATCTTGTACATACTTACCACGGTCACATTTTCCATAGCTATTACGGTCCCTTCAAGACCCGGTTTTTCATCACCATTGAACGGATTTTAGCCAGGCTTTTTACAGATCGGATCATTGCCATCAGTGAACAACAACGTCGGGAAATCTCAGAACATTTTCGTGTAGGAAACCCCGAACAGTTTCGGGTCATTCCGCTGGGTATTGATTTAAATGAGAGGGCTGAAGATAGGAGCAATTTGCGAGAAGAACTGGGAGTAACCCGAGATAAGTTACTCATCGGGATGGTAGGTCGTTTATGTGAAGTCAAGAATCCTGCTCTGCTGCTCGAAGCCGTAGCGCAACTTACCGCACAAGAAGTTCAGGTCCACCTCGTTATGGTGGGGGACGGTCATCTGCGCAAGGAATTGGAATCATTGTCCCATAAGCTGGGTATTTCAGCCCAGGTAACGTTTCTGGGTTTCCGCAAAGATGTCTTATCGCTTTATGCTGCTTTTGATCTGGTGGTACTCACCTCACTTAATGAAGGAACTCCCTTGACATTGCTTGAGGCTTTATGTTACCATCGAGCGGTCATAGCAACAGAGGTTGGGGGAGTTGTTGATCTGATGGGTACGCGCAGAGAATTACATAACGGTTTTTCAATTTGGGATCATGGAATTACCGTACCCGGTCAGAATGCTTTCCTATTTGCCCGTGCACTGAAATATTTAATGGAGCATCCAGAGCTCCGTCGTGAGATGGGAAAACGAGGGCATGCCTTTGTGAAGGCAAATTTCTCTAAAGATCGACTCATAGGAGATATAGAAAATCTATATCGAGAATTAATAAACCGTCCTAACGTTTCAAGTTTCGAGTTTAACGTTTCAACTTCTCAGGCTTTTTTTACCTGAAACCTTCAACTCGGAATCTTCAACCGGATACGGGAGGTAGTACATGAAGGTTTTAATTACAGGCGGGGCCGGATTTATCGGTTCACACCTGGTTGAGCGTCACCTGGATCGAGGCGATGAAGTTTACATTATCGATGATCTCTCAACCGGTACCATCGAGAATATCCGGCATATAAAAACTCATCCTAACTTTACCTATTATATTGATACGGTCAATAACTATCGGCTTACTGCTGAGCTTATTGATTTGTGCGATATCATCTATCATCTGGCAGCGGCCGTGGGTGTCCGGTTAATTGTGGAAAGTCCGGTTAGAACCATTGAGACGAATATCCGGGGTACCGAGATCGTACTGGAGTTGGCTGCTAAGAAACGTAAACGGGTTCTTATTACCTCAACTTCAGAGGTTTATGGCAAGCGGAACCAGGTCCCCTTTCGGGAAGATGATGATTTGGTCATGGGTCCAACCAGTAAGGCCCGATGGAGCTATGCCTGTTCGAAGGCCATCGACGAATTTTTAGCTATTGCCTATTGGAAAGAGAAGCGCGTTCCAACCGTCATTGCCAGGCTATTTAATACGGTCGGTCCTCGTCAAACCGGTCGTTATGGCATGGTAATCCCCAGCTTCGTGCGTCAGGCTCTTACAGGGGAAGATATCACGGTATTTGGAGATGGTTCTCAGAGTCGATGTTTCACCCATGTTTCCGATGTGGTGGAAGCACTGATCCAACTTGCAGAGCATCCCCAGGCCGTAGGAGAAGTTTATAATATCGGTAGTACCCAGGAAGTTACCATCTTAGAACTCGCTGAAAGGATTAAACAGCTAACCGGGTCTAATTCCCGCATAGTTTTCATCCCCTACGATAAAGCCTATGAACAAGGCTTCGAAGACATGCTGCGGCGAGTTCCAGATCTATCTAAAATACATAAGTTGATCGGTTATACCCCGAAAATCACTCTAGATGAGATACTCCTGAGCGTTATTGAGCATCAGAGAGCTAAAATCGCCAAACAAGTTGGTACTCCGGCTCCTGCTGCTTTTCAGATCTAATTTCCCTACCTTCTGAATCAGGTCAATCAATCTCAGATGATTCTCTTAGGCGGACTCTGTACGTGGTTATTGGGATTGGCTCTGACTCCCATAGTCCGGGCCGTTGTATATTGGATCGGTATTGTAGCCACCCCCCGGCAAGATCGCTGGCATAAAAAAGCTACTCCTCTGCTGGGAGGCATTGCCATTTATCTGGCGTTTGGTATAGGTTACCTTCTTTTTGGATCGAAACCCTCGTACATTTATCCTATTCTGATCTCAGGTACCTTACTGTTTTTGACCGGGCTGATAGATGATATTATTCAAATTAAACCCTACACCAAACTCATCATCCAGTTGATTGCTGCGGCCGGGATCGTTTACTTTGGATTGCACTTGCCCTGGACAGGCTATAAGGCCATAAACGATGTCATAACCATCTTTTGGCTGGTAGGGATCACCAATGCCCTTAATCTGCTGGACAATATGGATGGTCTTGCCGGTGGAATAACCTTTATTTCCTGTGTGTTTCTTACGATTACCTTCCTCCTCAATGGACAGACCCCGGAAGCCCTGATTTCGACCCTTCTGGGCGGTGCTGTGTTCGGGTTTCTGGTGTTTAATTTTCATCCGGCCTCTATTTTCATGGGGGATTGTGGCTCTATGTTTTTAGGTTTCATGCTGGGTGGAATCGCTTTACTCAGTGACTATGGCCGTTCACGTAATCTCATCGCAGTTTTATTCACACCGGTTTTAATTCTGATGATCCCCATCTTTGATACCTGTATGGTGACGATCACCCGGAAGTTATCCGGTCGCCCCATCTCTCAGGGTGGACGGGACCATACGTCCCATCGGCTCGTGGCCCTGGGTATGTCCGAACGTCGAGCCGTCCTCATGCTTTACCTTTTTGCGACGGCTTCGGGTATACTGGCGTTGCTGGTTAGAGTCCTAAAAGTCGAAGCCGTGTTATTACTCGTCCCGAGCTTTGCACTAACCATCCTGTTTCTGGGACTTTACCTGGGTAAAGTAAGTATCCAGGCGGCGAACGAACCTCCCATCTCGGGGAATACGATTACTAATGCACTGGCAGATTTCTACTATAAACGTCGTGTCTTCGAAATCTTGCTGGATGTGATCCTTGTGGTCATGGCCTACTATGGGGCCTATGTATTGCGCTGGGATGCCAGTCTACCAGACCAACAACTGGCCATTTTCATCGAAACACTCCCTCTGATGATTATGATACAAATGCCGTTTTTCTTACTGGGAGGGGTTTACAGCGGGTTGTGGCGTTACACGGGAATTGATGACCTCGTCGTCATCGCAAAATCGGTCATCATGGGGGCAACATCCAGTTCAATGGTTGTGTTCACCATCTATAACTTCCACGGACCTTCGCAGGGTGTATTGGTACTGAATGCCCTTCTGCTTTTGGTATTTGTAAGTGCAAGCCGTCTATCCTTTCGATTACTGCGGGTGTTGATTGTAGATCGCTCAAACCTTCTGCCAGATGCAAAACCGGTACTCATCTATGGTGCAGGCGATGGAGGTGAGCTTTTGATTCGAGAAATCCTTAATAATCCAAATCATCGCTACCTGCCGGTAGGCTTCGTGGATGATGATACCCGTAAGACCGGTAAGCTTATCCATGGTTGTCGCATTTTTGATACCCAAAAACTGCCGGATTTGATCCGTACTTACGGGGTTAAAGAGGTGCTGGTCTCAAGTACGAAAGTACCCGAAAGTAAACTGGATTATCTGCGCACCATGGGGGTAAATCCCAAGAGACTAAGGATCTATATCGAGTGATCTTCCATGAACAGATCAAAGGAGGTTAAGTTCTTTTATATTTTTACCCAGCTAGGTTTCCTCTTTCTTGTCTTTTTTACCCCCCTGGCCTTTGGTTCTATAGATCTCTGGGCTACTACGGTGATGCGGCTCACAGTAGGATTTATAACCCTGGCCTGGATCCTGCAGATTTATCTGGAAAGTAAAGAGGAACCATTTTATCTTTTTGTTCGATCTCGAACCCCATTGAATACGCCACTGTTGCTGGGTTTTATCCTCGTGATTCTTAATACCTGCTTTTCTATCTATCCCTACGTGACCAGGGAGTGGCTCTACCAATTTTTAACTTATTGTCTCTTTTATCAGGTTTTAGTCTACCATCTGCGAACCCAACGTCAGTTAGTTGGGCTGGTTTCTATTCTTGTGATTGCTGGGAGTCTGGAAGCTTTTTTTGGTCTTATCCGCTATTTTCAAGGGTTTACTCATTTACTGGGACGGGAAGTTCCCCAGGGTATGATGGCCGGAACCTTCATCAGCCCAACCCACTTTGCCGTTTATCTTGAATTGATAATTCCGCTGGCCATCGGCCTGACTTTCTTAACCCGGCAATGGGAAAAAAAACTCCTTTTAGGTCTACTGGTTGCCATAATGGGAACTGCCCTGGCGCTTTCTTTATCCCGGGGCGGCATCATCAGTCTTCTCCTGTCACTGATTTTTTTAAGTATTTGTCTGGCCATCCGCCGAACAGACCAGAAACCTGTTTGGATCCTCTTAGCTCTCTTCTTGGCCATTTTAACCTATCTGTCCTGGATAGGAATCATGCCGGTCATTGAGCGGATCGAGAAGACCTGGCTAGGTGGCCAATGGGATGAATCCACACTTATCCGACTCACCTTCTGGCAGAATAGTCTAGAACTCCTCAAAGAAGCACCTTTGCTGGGTACCGGCCTGGGTACCTTTCAGTACGTTTTCCTTAAATATGCCCCTTATCTGGGTGAATCCCTCAGGGCCTTCCACGCAGAAAGTATCTACATCGAACTTCTCGTAGATACCGGATTACTCGGATTGATTGTTTTCCTTTGGGGAATCCAACGGGTTTTTCAATCGGCCTTAACTGCCTATTTTTCACCCGAGGAACGATCTCTGAAGCTTCTCACTTTGACAGCCCTTACCAGCGTATTGGCTTTTCTATTCCATGGAATAGTGGATTTTAATCTCCGGGTCCCGGCCAACGCCCTCCTCCTTACCACCATCCTGGCTATTTTAATGGTCTCCTTACGATTCACCACAACCCCTCAAAGGAAAAGGGGAAAGGGGAAGGGTGGAGGGATTTGGAATCCAATATTCCGCTTCCTGTTCTCCCGTTGGCCTATTCTCCCGTTTTGGGTAGGAATATTTCTGATTCTGATTTTTATTTCCTGGACGGCAAAAGCATATCTGGCAGAAGTTTACTTTCACCAGGCCCAGGGTTATCAAAAAAATGGCCGGTGGCAGGAAGCCTTCCAAGCTTATGAAAAGGCTATTCGCCTGGAGGGAGGAAATGCCGTTTATCAGACCGGGTTGGGAAATGCTTATTTGGAAGCAGGAAATAAGCCTGTAACCGTACAAGGAGGTAAGGAAACAGAGGAAGAAAAAGAAAAGATTCAAGAAAATTGGAAAAAAGCTCTGGAATTCCATGCCCGATCGGTAGCCCTTAATCCTTTTGAGCCGGGTTCTCATCTAAATTTAGGATGGGTGTATGCAAGACTGGGAAATCAGACCGCGGCCCTGGCCGAGTTTGAGAAAGCCGTTTTATTATACCCCCGTAACCCTTATTACCATCGGAACCTGGCTCGCTATTGCTTTTTGCAAGGGAAGCCAGAATGTGGAATTTCTGCTTATCGTCAGGCTCTCTTACTGAATATCTCCCAACTTTCCGACGTTCTCGAAGAATGTCTCCTCTATGGAAAACGCTATAACCTATGCGAAGAAAGCGTTCCAAATACGCCGGAAGCCCGGCTTCAATTTGCTCGATTCCTGGTTCACAAGAACCTTTGGTCGGAAGGAGAGGCTGAATATGAGAAAGTTCTTCAGTTAACCCAGAACGATCCCATCTATTGTGAAGAATTTGCCAGATTTTACACCCAACGAGGGAAACCCTTGAAGGCCATTTCTCTTTGGCGCCGCCTCCTGGAGAAAGATCCTGAAAATGTGTCGATTCGTTTTCAAATCGCTCGTGCTTACCAGGCTCTTGGTAGGGGTGTAGGAGTACCCGGATATGGAGAAACCAGAAACAATGAACCGGGAGAAAAGGAAAGTGGGAAGAAAGCATTGGAAGAATATGAGAAAATTGTTGAGATAAAACCCGATAATATTCAAGCCTGGCGAGGAATAGGAGAGGTATGGATTCAAATGAAGCAACCGGAGCGTGCTTTGAAAGCTTATCATAAGGCGCTGGAGTTGATGCCTCGGCAACCGGAACTTTATGGACTCCTGGCAGAAATATACGTGCAAATGGGTAACCTCCCTAAAGCCATCGAGGCCTATCAAGATGCGATAGGTTTACAACCCCTTGAACGGAAGTATTACGAGGGGTTGGCGAATCTTTATCACCAGATAGGAAAACCCTTTGAAGTTATTACTACCTGGAATCGGTACCTGGATATAAGGACTGATGATGCAGTAGCCAGACATAAACTGGCCCTGTATCAGAACCAGATGGGAAACTGGTTAGAGGCGGTTAAAGAAACTAAAGTAGCCATCGCTTTAGATTCTCAAAACGTATCCTATCGACGCTTCCTAGCAGATCTTTACCTGAGCAAGGGGATGATTTATGAGGCTACCCAACAATGGGAAGCAATCGTTCGGAAGAACCCTAAGGATCCTGATTATCGACTCCAACTGGCTGCTCTCTATGAGAAGCTTTCTCGATTTGATAAAGCGCAGGAAGAATATGAGGCCGTATTGAATCTTCAACCAGGCAATCAAATCGCCCAAAAGAAAATTAAGAACAGGAATTAAATTCTACCCCATTGTTTTGGTTTCTAAACTCCTAATTTAACTTGACAACTCCTTTATTTTAGATTAATCCGCGGTAGTTTCAGGATATTAACTTTAAAGGCTAAAGACTGAATTGTTAAATCAGAGTTTGGAAGTTAAATCCTGAGGCTTGTCTTGAGGGATGAGGTGTTACATGAATCATCGGATTAAGTTAATTTTTGTGTTAAGTCTATTACCTCTTTTACTGACGTATTGTGCCGGTTCTTCTTCGAGAACCAAGGCCCCGGCCGGTCCAGAGTTATCCTCCCCGTCCCAATCCGGGATTTCCCCCTCAAAATTATCTACAGTAACTCAAGTTACCCATGCTTATCTCGAAGGGATCGATCGGTTCATTTTTGAATTGGATCGGGAGGTCCAATATAACCTCTTACAGACCCGGAATAAACTCATTATGGAGATACCGGATACCGTGATAAATCCCCCTCATCAAGAGATTCCGGTTCAGAATGGTCAAATCAAGTCAGTAACGGTAGAGCAAATTGGAAGCTCTATGGTTCGGGCTATTTTTACCCTGACCGATGAACAGGTTGCCTATAGCCCTAAGACGTTGGAGCGACCTTTTCGCATCATACTGGATATCAAGAAGATATTACCCACGGCTATCCCAGGTTCCCCTAAATCCGAAGAATCTGAGTCTTTAGCGCTATCTTCTGAAACTTCCGGAGAATCATCTTTACCACCCAATCCGCCCTTAAAGCAGATAAAAACTCCGTCTATGCAGAAGCCTCAACCCCCGCTTTCTTATACCGGATCCTCCTCTGGTCCCCCTCAACCCTCTTCGGCTACGATATCTACATCCAGGAAAAAATCGACTTTCCTATCGTCCTCCCCTACTTCTCGATTTTCTCCTTCAGATATGAGTACTTCGCAAGGCTATCTCATCGGGCCAGGGGATGTTTTCAGGCTTACGGTTTCTGGAGAGGAGAGTTTGAGTAAAACCTATACGGTTTCCCCGGAGGGTCTGGTAACTTTTCCCCTTTTAGGGGATATCCGGGTTGAGGGTCTTACGGTCAACCAATTGGATGAAAAAATCACGGAGTTATTGGCCAGGGATTATTTGGTGGATCCTCAGGTTGCCGTAGAGTTAGTTAAACTCCGGTCCAGGAAGGTCAATATTATCGGAGCGGTTCGCCAACCTGGGTCTTATGAACTGACCGGAGATAGTCGGGTTTTAAGTACCCTATTGAGCGCCGGCGGACCTTCTTCCTTTGATTCAGAATTAAAAATTCTCAGATTGTCTCAGAAGGATCTCGAAGGCAAAGAAGGTATGGAAATCATTAATCCGATTGTTGTGAATCTTCGGAAATTGTTCATTCAGGGAGATATAAGTCAGAATATTCCACTTCAAGATGGGGATGTACTCATCGTATCCGAAAATGAGAAAAGATCCCGTGCCACCGGAGGCCCTTCATCTTTGGAAAAAGGCCAGGGAGTAGGACAAACGTCCCCATTTGTCGGCACCGGTCTGATTTATGTATTAGGGAGTGTGAAAAATCCAGGGGCTTATGAGTATCAGAATGGAGATACCGTGTTAGATGTTGTTCTGCGAGCCGGAGGATTTACAGACTATGCTGCAAAAAATGGAACTAAAATTGTTCGAGAAATCGATGGGAAGACGGAAACTTTCAAAGTTAAAATGGAAGATGTGGTAAAGAAGGGAGTTCGAGATAAAAATCCACCCGTCTATCCCGGGGATATGATTATTGTCCCGGAGAGCTTCTTCTAGGAGGTAAAGATGATGACCGAATGGAAAGAAGGAGAAGTAGCCCTTTTGGAAGGAAAAGCGTTACACCTTATAGATTACTGGATAATCATTCGAAGACGGCAATGGGTCATCCTGCTGGTTTTTATCACTTTGGCGTCTACGATTACTATTGGAGTTTATTTGCAACCAGACCCCCAACCCTTCTATGAAGCTGTCGCAACCCTCATTATCGATTCTCAGAAGCCGGCTTTGGTTACCGTAGAGGGTGGAAAGTCTGCCTATGAAAACTATTTTGGTGAATCTTACGATTTAAATACCCAGTTGGGCATCCTCAACAGCAATATTATGGCCGAGCGGGTGTTGACGACGTTGAAATTAGCAGACCCGGAGAAGGATCCGGCCGGTTATGAAACTGCTCTGGCCCAGTATCGAAAACAGGTGGTTATTTCCCAGGTTCCTGGAACGTTGATGGTTAAGATTCTGGCTAGAGATTCAAATTCAGAACAGGCTGAAAAATTAGCCAACACTCTGGCCGATGTGTACATCGACTACAACCTTCAAACGAAGCTTACAGCGGCTCGACGAGCGGTAAGTTGGTTGAGTGAACAGATTGTAGATCTGAAAGCGAAGGTTAAGGAAGCTCAGGAAGCTTTACAGAAATTTCAAAAACAAAATGAAATTTTTTCCCTGGAAGGAAATCAGAAGGTTCAATCGGAAAAACTGGCCGAACTCAATACCATGTACGTCCAGGTTAAAGAAAAACGTGTAGAAGCAGAGACTTTATTGAACGAGCTAAAAAAGTTTCAGGATCAGCAACCAACCTCGGCAGCAACCGTTGCCAACGTAAACCTGAGTATCCCTTCTTTGATGGCTCTCAATACCGAATTGGTCAATACCGAAATCGAACTCACCAACCTCCGGCAAACCTATAAGGAGAAACATCCAAAGCTTCAACAGGCCGAGTTAAAACTTCAAACTTTAAAGGATAAAATGAAAAGTGAAGTGGAATCCCTTTTTAAGGCTAAAGAGGCCGAAGTAACGGTTTTAAAAGCCAGGGAAAGTGCCCTGTTGGATTCCATCAATCAATACAAGCAAGAAACCATCAACGATAATAAAAAGGCGGTAGAATACGCGGCTCTCCAACGAGAAGTAACCGCGAATGAAGAACTTTATAATATTCTTCTTCGTCAATTGAAAGAAACCAGTGTAACAGGAGGCCTTGAGAAAAATAATATTCGAATCCTGGAACGGGCTAAGGCCCATGATATTACTCCAAGTAGAAACCGTGTGCGAAATATTTTGATTGGTTCTGTCATTGCCTTGATTTCAGGCCTGGTGGTAGCTTTTTTGACAGAGTACTTTGACCGATCGATTAAAACCCCAGCTGATGTGGAGTATTATTTAGGACTACCGGTTTTAGGTATCATCCCGAAGGTGATACCTGAAAAGAAACCTCTTTCTTTAGAAAAAGAACCTCTTGTCCTTATAGAAAAGGGGAGTGATTAAATGAAAAGATATAGATTAAAAGAAGAAACCAGATTTCTGATTGACGAAGAGAAAACACCCCGGGCAGTCTCAGAATTCTATCGAACTCTCCGGACCAATCTTACTTTCTCACAGGCGGATCATCCTATTCGTTCCTTATTAATTACCAGTAGTGTCCCTGAGGAGGGAAAGTCTATGACGGTGGCGAATTTGGGAATTACTTTTGCCCTGGCCCAGAATAAAGTGCTTCTGATAGATTCCGATTTACGTCGTCCGATTCTTCATCACTTGTTTGGACTTAACAATACCAAGGGTTTAACCCACATGCTGGTAGGAACTGTGGAACCCGATGAAATTTATCAGGCTACGCGAGTGAATAACCTCTGGGTTGCAACTTGTGGTTTAATCCCTCCTAACCCTTCAGAATTATTGAGTTCCCAAAAGATGCAGGATTTTCTTAAGCTCGTTCAAAAACGTTTTGATATGGTTTTGTTGGACTCCCCCCCTGTTACCTCCCTAGCCGATGCAGCTATTTTGTCTTCTCTGGTCGGCAATGTGCTTTTGGTTGTTCTGGCTAATAAAACCAGCCGGGATATGATCTTAAGAGCCAGATACCAGTTGGAAACGGTCAATGCCCGGATTGTTGGAGTTGTTCTAAACTCCGTGGATTTGAAAAAAGAAAGATATTACTACAACTATTATTACTATTATTCTTCCTATTATAGTTATGGAGATAAATAAAAAGGAATAGAGAAAGTTGGATTTCCTACAACATTCTTTGCTCCCCAGTGCCTGCCTGAAACAAGGACCCGGTCGGAGTTGTTTCATCTTGAAACGGAAAGCTCCTTCCCCTTAATCCCTCCTCATCTTTAAAAAATATTCTAAAAAAATCTTCTAAGTAGAAGAGAGTTGATTATTTTTTACCTTGATAAAGAATGGAGGCTATCAAAGATGGCTTCGTAGCTGACCCATGAGGAGGGTTATTCATGATTCTTAGGTTGTACTTCTGGGACCCGGGTCTGTTCTCTACTTAGCCAGGTTCAGAAGTAAGCTTTGAGAAGTTAAAAAGGGGAGTAAGGATAAGTATGGCTCTAGGGAATTGTAGGGGAAAAAATCGTCACAGGTATTTTACTTTTCACTGGAATCCGGATCTATCCAAAGGCAGGCAAGATAAAACTACCTCAGCCGGTCCTCTTCGTCGATTCTGGAAATTTGTAGCCCCCTATAAACATCTCGTTATTTTGATGACGGTTTGCGGGGTTATCCGTTATAATATTCCTCTTGTCTTTCCCTGGACGTTTAAAGTCCTGATCGATGAGGTCCTTATCAATCCCAACCGGGATACCTCTCAGAAGTTTCGAACTTTACTTATTATTGTCTGGGGATTGGTTTTTGTCTATGTGATCTATGCCCTGGCTACTTTCGGTCGCAGTTATTGGGCCGGTAAAGTGGGTCAGCGAATCATTTTCGATTTTCGTTACCAACTCTATCTTCACCTCCAACGCCTTTCCCTGGGATTCTATCAAAGCCACCAAACAGGAAGTGTCGTAACCCGGATCATCAACGATATCCAGGTCGCCCAAAGTTTTGTGGGTTCCGCGATTACCAATGTTCTTATGGATATCACTTCCTTGATAACGAATTTAACTATTCTTTTTTACCTGAATCCCCACATGGCCTGGGTATCTCTGAGCATCTTTCCGTTGTATATCCCTTCCATGATCTTTTTTAGCCGGAAACTGCGAACCTTAACCCATATCGAGCATTCCAAAATAGAGGAAATCAGCGGAGACCTGCATGAAAAAATCGCCGGAATCGAAGTGGTCCAGGCTTTTACCCGAGAGCATGCTGAGGCACGGAATTTTTTTCACAAAAGCAAAGAATATTTCAGGCTTGTTATTCAAAAAGTTTTATACAGTTCTGCTTCCAATACCCTGACCGATTTTCTCACCTCCATTGCGCCGGTCATTGTTCTAGGCTATGGGGGTAAATTGGTTTTAGAGGGTCGCCTTTCTCCAGGGGCTATTGTGGCCTTTTATGTTTATTTAAGGCAATTATACGATCCTATCAAACGCCTGACGGAATTGAATCACGTGTTGCAGACGTCTTTAGCCGCTATGGAACGGGTGTTTGAATTTTTCGATATTTTACCGGAAGTCGTAGAGGTTCCACAGGCCAGACCTATCCAAATTTTGAAGGGGGAGATTGTCTTCAAAAATGTTTCCTTTGCCTATGAGAAACAGAAAGGGGTTCTTCGCGGAATCGATCTTCAGGTAAAACCGGGGGAAGTTTTAGCTCTGGTAGGGCGGAGTGGTGCAGGTAAATCGAGTCTGGTTAAACTGATCCCTAGATTTTATGATCCCCATGAGGGGGATGTTTTCATAGATGGGGTGAATATCAGGCAGGTAAGCTTAAAATCCCTCAGGAAACAGATAGGGATGGTAATGCAAGAGAATATCCTTTTTAGTGGGACCCTTTTCGATAATATCCGGATGGGAAATCCGGAAGCTACGCGAGAGGAAGTTATAACTGCCGCAAAAGCAGCCCATATCCATGATTTTATTATGTCGTTACCCAAACAATACCATACAGAAGTCGGGGAAAGGGGAATTCGGTTATCCGGAGGTCAAAAACAAAGGATTGCCTTAGCCCGGGCTTTTTTAAAAGACCCTAAAATTCTCATTCTGGATGAGGCGACCTCGGCCCTGGATTCTGAATCGGAAAATCTTATTCGAGATGCACTGAAAAAGCTAATGAAAAATCGGACGACTTTGATTATCGCCCATCGACTCTCCACAGTGATGAATGCCGATCGAATTGTGGTACTGGAAGAAGGAAGAATTGTGGAAATGGGGAATCATGAGGAACTTTTGAGGCAGCAAGGTCTTTACGCCCGGTTGTATGCTGAGCAATTTAAAAATAGTTTTCTCTACGATCCAGTATCCGGGCGTAAGGGTTTTTCAGAGGTTGGTTTTTTATGACCTAATTCCCTCCCCGCCCCCCTTCCCCCCGCATGCGGGGGGATCGAAGGGGGAGGAGGGGCTGTCTGCTTGAGGGCCTGCAGGGTCGTCCCTGCCCAGGGTGCCACCTCTTCAGAGGGAATGGATAGAATACGACCTCTTCAATCAGGATGAGTATAAAGAGCTGGACCTCTGTTCCAGGAAACCCCAGGGTCGTTATAAGGTCAGTCTTTCCATGGATTTTCGCACATCTTCCGCCGAAGTCCTGAGAGCCTCGCTTTCTTCTTTCGTGAGCTCGATTTCGAAGATCTTTTCAATACCGTTTGAACCTAATAAAACAGGTACACCTACATAAACACCTTTGATCCCATACTCTCCTTCCAGATAGGCAGCACAGGGGAGAATACGCTTTTTATCTTTAAGAATGGCCTCTACCATTTGAATGACCGCTGCGGAGGGGGCATAGTAAGCACTTCCGGTTTTAAGCAGGTTTACAATTTCTCCCCCCCCCTTTCGGGTTCTATCCACAATGCGAGCGATTTGTTCCTGGGTTAAGAGTTTTTCGATGGGAATCCCGCCCACATTGGAGTAGCGGACCAGGGGAACCATGGAATCTCCATGCCCTCCCAAAACAAAGGCCTGGATATCTTCCACAGAAACCCCTAATTCCATGGCAATAAAGGTTCGAAACCTTGCCGTATCTAAAACCCCGGCCATTCCAATGACCCGATTTTTCGGAAATTGACTGACCTTCAGGGCCACATAGGCCATCACATCCAGAGGGTTGGAAACAACAATCAGGATGGCTTGAGGGGAAAGGGCTACAATCTTTTCTGTAACTTCTTTCACAATCCGGGCATTGATGTCCAGGAGATCCTCTCGACTCATCCCCGGTTTCCGGGCAATTCCGGCGGTTATAACCACCACATTGGATCCTCTGGTTTCTTCATAACTGTTGCTCCCGATGATTTTTACATCATAGCCTTCGATGGGTCCTGCTTCTTGAAGATCTAAGGCCTTTCCTTGAGGAACTCCTTCGATAACATCGACCAGGACAATATCTCCTAATTCCTTCGTACAAGCCCAGTGAGCCGCCGTTGCTCCGACATTACCTGCACCTACAATGGTAATTTTCTTACGCATCTTTTACCTAAAGGGAGAAGGGGAGAAGGGATGCTACATCTTCCCTTCTCCCCTTCTTCCACCTTCTTTGAGTATCCTTTTCTACATATTCTCTATAATGGCATTTCCAAATTCCGAAGTCTTGAGTTTTGTAGCTCCTTCCATGAGCCGCTCCAGGTCATAGGTAACTCGCTTCTGCAGGATAGTTTTCTCGAGTCCTCGCGTGATCCGGTCAGCCGCTTCGGTCCATCCCAGATATTCCAAAAGCATAACGCCAGAAAGGATAAGGGATCCGGGATTTACCATGTCTTTATCGGCATATTTGGGGGCTGTACCGTGGGTAGCCTCAAAAAGGGCAATATAATCCCCTATGTTACCACCCGGGGCCATTCCAAGCCCTCCAACCTGGGCCGCACAGGCATCAGAAAGATAATCTCCGTTGAGATTGGGAGTTGCAATGATATCGTATTCATCCGCCCGGGTTAAAATTTGCTGAAACATGCTGTCGGCAATCCGATCCTTTATGATAATCTTCCCTTCCGGAGCTTTCCCCTCATACACTGCATTTACTTCATCTTCGGTAAGGGTTTGATCGGCAAATTCTTCCTTTGCCAGTTCATATCCCCAATCCCGGAAAGAACCTTCGGTAAATTTCATGATGTTCCCCTTATGGACTAAGGTAACACTTTTACGCTTACGCTCAATGGCATAGCGAATAGCTTTACGGACCAATCTTTTAGTACCTGTAATACTGATGGGTTTAATTCCAATCCCCGAATCTGCCCGAATCTGAACTCCCATTTCCTGGTTTAAAAACCGAATAACCTTTTTCGCTTCTTCCGATCCCTCCTTCCATTCAATCCCTGCATAGACATCTTCGGTATTTTCTCGAAAGATAACCACATTCATTTTCTCCGGATTACGGACCGGTGTGGGAACTCCCTGGAAATAACGAACCGGTCGAATACAGGCATAAAGATCCAACGTCTGCCGGAGAGTTACGTTCAAGCTTCGGATTCCTCCTCCAACAGGAGTTGTTAGAGGACCCTTGAGGGCTACAATAAAATATTCAATGGCCCGCAAGGTATCTTTAGGTAGCCATTCATCGTAGAATTTTTTGGCCTTTTCCCCTGCATAGACCTCAAACCAGATGATTTTTCGACGTCCCTGATAAGCTTTCTCTACTCCGGCATCCAAAACACGTTGAGTGGCGCGCCAGATATCCCGTCCGGTTCCATCGCCCTCTATAAAGGGAATAATCGGTTGGTCTGGAACCTTGAGATGGCCGTCTTGAATTTCTATTTTATCTCCTTCCGTAGGTACCTTCAATTTGTCAAATGTGATCATATGATGTTTAATCCTTCGAAGGGTTACTAAAAATTTAACTGTTTTCCCTTTACTCCTCTTGTTCTATGCCATAGAATTAAAAAACTAAAAAGAGGATTCAAACTACTCCACCATCTTGGTGGATCTTTATGGGATTGTCAAGAGTTTTCTTGGTAACGACCAGGAGTCGAGGGAGCTGGAAAACCATGATGAGATTTCTTTCACAAAAAGACCTTAAACAACTTCTCCGTATGGAAGAAGTTATCGAGGCCGTGGAGAATGCTTTTCGAGAGTATGGGGAGGGAAAGTATCGGATGCCTGTCCGATTTTCCCTGGAGATTCCGGAGTTGGAAGGAACTCTACTTTTGATGCCGGCCTTTTTAGGAGGTTCCGAAGTTATGGGGAGCAAGCTGGTCTCTGTTTATCCTCAAAATCCTCAAAAGGGGCTCCCTTCGGTGATGGCCCTGTACATCTTAAATGATGCGAAGACCGGACGACCTTTAGCGGTTATGGATGGGACCTATCTGACAGGTATCCGAACAGGGGCCGCTTCTGCCATAGCCTCTAAGTATTTAGCCCGTAAATCTTCTACGGTTTTAGGTATTTTTGGTGCGGGAGTTCAGGCAGAATTCCAATTATGGGCCCTTAAGACTTCTTTTCCGTTGAAAAAAGTTCTGGTCTATAGCCGAACCCTGGCCAGGGCGGAGATGTTTGCCAAGGAAATGAGCAGAAAGTATCAGATTCCCGTTGAAGCTATGTCCCGACCGGAAGAAGTCGTCAAGGACTCGGATATTCTGGTAACGGCTACAACCTCTAAAGTACCTGTTTTTCAAGGTCGGGAGGTTACGCCGGGAACTCATATTAATGCTATCGGTGCTTTTACCCCTCAGGCCCGCGAGGTCGATGAAGATCTGGTTCAGGCGGCTAAAATTGTTGTAGATACCTATGAAGGGACCCAGACTGAAGCAGGAGATCTCCTGATCCCGATTCAAATGGGGCTTATCACCCTGGAGGATATTTATGCAGAGCTGAGTGAACTGGTGATGGGACAGAAGGCCGGACGCACCAACGATCAGGAAATTACCTTGTTTAAATCGGTAGGAGTTGCCATTGAAGATGCGGCTACGGCAAAGCTGGCTTATGATAGGGCCGTGCAGCTAGGAGTCGGAACTATTCTATACAATGAAACATAACAGAATACCGTAAAGCTCTTCCTCTCCCTGATCCCAGGATACCCGGCCCTCCATCTTCAAGATCCTTGCCTGCCGGACCGGAATCTATAAAGGGAGAGTTCCCAAAGAGCCATTAACCCGGAATGGCCGCTTCTTCGCTTACCTTCTCCCAGTTGGGTTTCCATTCCGGTAGGGTTAACCCAACCTGTTCTACAAACTCCTTCACTTCCCTGGCAAAAGCCTGACGAACTTCCTCGTTGTCTCGTTGTTTAAGACCCAGTTTACGGTAAAGTTTATTACGAGGGGAATTCGGACGGCCGAAGATGTTCATGGTTCGCGGATACCATCGGTTTAAAGCCTCTTGAATTTCGTCCCGTGTAGCCGGATCCTGGGCCATACGCTTTACCCAGGTTTCTCCATGGGAGATATGCATACTTTCTTCTTTGAAGATACCTTCCATGGCTCGACTCCAGGGACCGTAACTGCAATGCAAGGCATCCACCAGTTGATGACCTGCACCCCGATCCATACAGAAGTTGAACATGACAAAATCGGCCCAGGTTTCAATGGGATAGTAGAAAATATTGACCCGGGCATCTCCGGCCACACGCCGACTTCCAAGATCCATCTTATCGCTCACCCTCAGGGTATAATCATACTGCTTAAACCGGGCCTCCATATCGACCCCCAGATCTTCCAAAAGCTTATACATAACCCGAGCATGGCGAATTTCATCTTTGACAATGGTCGCTACGGCTAGAGCTTCGGTAATATTAGGAGCTTTCATGATGATGGGTACGTAACCATAAGCTCCCGCCAGTTCAGAATCCGCCTGCATGAGCATCAGATGGATAAGATTCTCCCGATACTCCTCGGTCATTTCTTCGGGAGATTCTATTTTCTCCCCCGCCCGAATCTTGGCCATCATTCTTTCCTCTTTTTCCATGTCAGAACCTCCTTCCTAGGTCTTTTTTATCTTTTTAGGCAATTATGTTTATCTTTTCATATAATTATGCAAAAATCCCACCAAACCTAGAGATTAAGAATTATCGGTGGAAATAACGGTTTGATTTCTCCCTAAACGCTTGGCCTCATAAAGAAGACGGTCTGCATAACTGACCAGGTCGTTGGCCGTTTGAATTTTTTCATGGGGGTAAGTTGAGATACCCAGACTAACGGTTATGTTTAAGATTTGGTCCTGGCAGGGAAACTCTGCCATGCTGACACGGACTCGAATACGTTCCCCCTCCAGAAAGGCCCCTTTTATGTCGGTATGGGGTAAAAGAATAGAAAACTCCTCTCCCCCATACCGGGCGGCTATGTCGGTATGTCGAATGCTGGTTTTGAGGATTTCTGAGAAGCTCTTGAGAATTTTATCCCCTTGCAAATGTCCGTAAGTGTCGTTGATTTTCTTGAAGTGATCGATATCTAACATAATACAGGATAGATTTAAGTTATGGCGTACTGCTTTCGCAAACTCTTCGGTGAGACGTTCGTAGAAATGTCTATGGTTGTAAAGCCCGGTTAATCCATCGGTAACGGCGATCCTTTCTAAGTCTCTATTTTTTTCTTCCAATTCATTGTATAACTCCTTTAAACGTCGATTCTTCTCCTCGAGCTCGTCATACAGCATCTTGATTCGCAGGTTAGCTTTGATGCGGGCTACAAGCTCTAAATTATCAAAGGGCTTTGTAATATAATCGGTACCTCCAGTCTCCAGTCCCCGGATGATATCCTTTAAATCTCGATGGGCTGAAGAAATGAAAATAATGGGAATCGTCCTGGTTTCCTTTGTTTCTTTAAGGATTTGACAGACCCTGTACCCGTCAATTTTAGGAATTTGGACATCAAGGAGAATCAAATCAGGTTGCTCTTTTCTGGCCTTTTCAATAGCTTCTACCCCATCTTCGGCGGTTATAATCTGATAGTTATATTGCTTCAGGATTAAGGAAATAAGGAGCAAAATATTAGTATGATCGTCAACCACAAGTATTTTTGCCATGAAGTGTATTTTCTTAAAGCTTTAAGGAGATTTGGAGATATCCCTCATCAAACCCCCGAAAAAGACTATTCAATCTTCTAAGGATTACCCAAGGCTTCCGGACAAATCAACAAATACCCCCTTAAGATTAGGTATGGGGAGAAGTGTTCGGGTTTAATAAAATTTTATAAACCAGAATTCCTAAAATCCCGGAAAGTCCATTCATGAATACATCCCGTATATCGTAAATCCGGTTTGGTAAAAGTCCTTGAATACCTTCATCGATCCATCCCAGAAGGAAAGTTAGACCCACAGCCCATAGATAAAGTGATGGGGGAGGGAAAGTGTGGGCTAAGGCTCGGAGGGAAAGGTAGCCCATAACCCCATATTCCAGGAAATGGATCCGTTCTTCCGGTAAAGGAAGTTGCTTAAACAGGTACACATATATTCCGAAAATCGGAACAAGGAATAAGTAGGAGGTCCATCTCTTTTGCCCCATCTGAATCAGAAAGAAGGTTCCCATGGCTAGGATGAAAATATTCACAAAGGGGGAATACCAGGATCCTAAACGTTGTCGGAGAAAGGTGGAAACCAGCCGGGCGTGGTAGAGTGTTGCGTAGACGATTCCGGTATAAAGAATTAAAATAAGCCAATCTAAGGCTTTTTGTTTGAATTTGTAAGGTTCCATAGGGTTAAACCATCGGTTGCCAGACGGATCGTACCCATCTGATCGGTCCTTAAAATTTTAATCCCCAATTGTTGATATAATTCCAGGGTTTCAGGTAAAGGGGCTCCATAAGGGTTTTCTCCTACGGAAATAACTACCAGGTCGGGTCGAACGGCCTCTATAAACTCCCGAAGCGTGGCATGCCCATGGTGTCCGGCCTTGAGAACATTGGCCTGTAAAGGAACTCCGGCCAGGAGGAGCTCTTTTTCAGCTCTTGGGCTGATATCTGCGGTAAATAAAAAACTTATATTCTTAAATTTTAATCGAATTCCTATAGAACTGTTATTCAGGTCTTCGTCTACCTGAACCGGGTGAAAGATCTCCATACTCAGTTCCTCGGATTCAAAGAGCTTCTCTCCCCGTCTTCCGGGTTTATAGGGGATATTTTTATTTTTGATGGCACTTACAAAGGCCTCTGGAAGCAAATCCGAGGTCAGGGGGTGGCTTCCGAAGACTCTATCCACCTTAAAATGATTCAAAACCTCGGCAAGTCCTCCAATATGATCCGGGTGGGGATGGGTAGAAACGACCAGATTTAAGTGGGTAATCCCTAATTTTTTGATTTCGTCTACGACCCGGGCTCCATATTCAGGATATCCCCCATCGATAAGGACATGTCGGCCTTCCGGCAATCGTATCAAAATGGAATCTCCATATCCCACATCGAAGAAAAAAACTTCCAGCAAAGGGGACCCTCCTGCCAGGGTTGAAAAAAAGGTGAAAATAAGAAGCAAAGGAAACATATTGACCTCTCTTAATTAGAATGGGTCCTATCCATCCTGGTGGAATAGGGGACAGCCTCCCCCTCCCCTCTGAAAAGGTTGCATGCCGGGTAGGAATGATCCTGCGGCTTTTAAGGGTATTTTTTGGACTAGTCCCTCCAACTCCCCTTCCTTGTGAGGGAAAGGGAGAGATCTTGGCGTGTATACACCAAGTTCCCCCTTCTCGACGCGGGAAGGGGGTTAGGTTAGCGAAAAGATACTCTTGAAAGCAATCCTGCAGGGTTACCCTCACGTAGGCAACCTCTCCCTGGCTCTCCCGCATGTGGAGAAGGCCTGGGTGAGACGGTCCCTATCCTTTTTACCAAATTTCAATACCCATCCGGTATTACCTGACCGGGCTATCCTTTCTTAGCGAATGGGTCTGGAACTACAGAGCCTGTAAATTTGGGATTAAAGGTATTTCCCTTCCTTAAGGGAGAACAGTATTAGTGAATGATTTTATTTCTTAAATGTCAAGAAATTTTCCATCGACAATACTGATCCGCTTCTTCTGTAATCCGGTTTAATTCTTTTTGTAATTTTTCCTGATAATCAACAATCATTTGCTCTGTTGCCTTTGAAGGTACAAAAAACGGCTCTCCAAAGAGGACCACAGCCTTTGAAAAAGGATAGGGAACTAAGAATCGATCCCAACTCTGAAACTCCTTATATCTTTTAGCTGAAGCCGTTACCGGTACAATGGGGGCGCCTGTTTGTTGGGCGAGATAGATAACTCCAGGCTGAACGTGATGGGCCGGCCCCTGGGGGCCGTCCGGGGTAATGGCCACATCATAACCCTCCCGGATCGCCTTGATCAATCCAAGCAATCCCCGTACTCCACCCCTTGTTGAAGAACCCCGAACGGTACGGAACCGGGCCCATTGAAGCATTCGACTGAGGTATTCCCCATCCTGACTTTGACTCACCAAGACCGTAATCCCTCTATTTCGATGGCTATAAACCAGAAGCAAAAGCCGACCATGCCAGAGCGTATAAATCAGGTTCGGAAATTGCTTTCGCAACTCGGCATGGGAGGCCTCGTTAAGAATGGTTAAATCCAGGGTTTTCCCTAAACCGTAGAGAAATCCTGCTGCCAAGGGAGGTAAGAGATATATCAGGGGAGAACGGAACGACTTCATTTATATACCTGAATTTCATGGATAGACCAGGCCCATTGTTTATCTTGACCTGTCTGGGAAATTCGGATAAATTTAGTTTTTATAGGTTGGGCAAAGACAAAATCTAACCGGGGTTGTTTGGGGGTTTGAATAGCCGATTCGGCCAAAGATAGCAGAGATCCCGGAAGAAGATTTACAGGCTCCCACCCGGTTCCATCGGTGGAAACCTCCACCTGGAACTGTCGAGGATATTCTGGCATGGAAGACCCCATATTTAAAAGGACTCCAGAGATCGGGGAAATATTTTCAAGTTCCAGCTCGAAATACATATCCGGCTTTTGGGGAGTCTTGGTTGTCCAGCGAGTTTTTAAATTCCCATCCACGGCCAGTTTAGCCTCTTCTGAATTATAATTTGAATGGGCTACCCGGATCTCCTGCAGGCTTTGTGGGCTTAAATTTACCGGCTTCCTATTTTCTAGACCCTCTTTTAATCCGTTAATTTCGTAAAGATAGGCTTCTCCAAATTTTTCCCGAAGGATAAGCTGATCATCAAAACATTCTAAGTCTTGCAAGAGTTTGCGGACATACCAGGGTGGATACGTTTCTGAATGGATAATCAAATACCGGGTCCCCAGTCGTTGAAGAATCTGAATGGAGGTCTCATCAGGAAAAGTTTCCATAACTTGATGGATTAAAATAGCCAGTGGGGGAGAGAATCCACTATATCCGTTTATAAGTTTTTTCCAATGGTACGTAGAAAAATATACGTAGGGGGCTTCCCGCCAGTAATCCTGTAAGTTCGACTGAAGGGGAAGTTCAAAAATGGGAAAGTCCCCTTCCTGTTTGGCCAGCCATTGGTAGACTTCCGGAATCTGTTCTCCGACAGGTACTTTATGGAGAGAAAGAGGTGTTGAGTCGTATTCCACAACCAATAAGGCCGAAAGTAAGGCACAAACTAAAAATGGAGTACGAAGAAAGGACAGATATCTTTTATTTTGCTTGCTATTTCCTGTATTCCTGAGTAAAGGAAGAACTCCATATCCGGCTAAGACACTGAGGCCGAAGGATACCATCATTCCCCATCGAGAGGGAACCCTTAGCCCTTTAAATCCAGGTACGTGATGGTATAAAATCCCGTAAGGCCCCTCCAGGGTTATTCCAAAAAGGTGGAGTTGAGGTCCCAGAGATAAAATTCCAGCTAAAATAACCATAAATCCATAGGCCCCGATAACAGGAACATTTTTTAAAAATAAACCTCTCTCCGGGAAGAGCGTTCTCCATTTTAAGGGACGAACCGCGAATAAAATACCAAGGCCGGCAAACAGCAGAGCCAGGGTTCCGGGAAATAGCATCGCTTCTGTTTTGGCAAAACGAACTAAAACTTTTCCATATAATTTATTGAAGTGGGGAACTCCCAAGTAGTTCTTAAGATCCGCAGAAAATACTTTGACCTCTTCCAGGGTTCGGGTAAAACCCATTTCCTCCTGTACCTTAAAGTAGGGACGGCTGACCGGATAGAGAACGAGAACCGACAAAATTACAAAACCTCCCAGTTTACTCCACAGGGAAGATAGAAAGTTTCTCCGGGAGATTAGTCCATAGGCAACCAGCCAAATTCCCAGGGAGAGGGAAAGAAACAAAGCATAATAACTTGAGGATAAAGCCTGCAGGATGAAAAACAACCAGAAAAGAAAAAGATCTCTCCAACGATGGGTTTCTAAGAGGCGATGAAGGAATAAAAAACAGAAGGGAATCCACTGGGTGGTCAACAGTTGCAAATGGCCCAGGTGGCTGAACTTATAAGGGCCAAAGGCAAATATAATTCCGGAAAAGAGACCGGCATACGGGTTATGGGTTAGATGTCGAACCAGCAGGTAAGTTCCAAAACCTGAAAGTATAAAGGAAAGCAGAAAGACGCCATTATGGGCCAGGATGGGATTTTGGGAAAGGAGCAGTATGGGAGCGGCAAAGAGACTGCTGGCCAGAAGATTCTCGGAATAAGCCAGGACATTTTTATAGGGATAAAAGATATTGGCCTGGAACAGGTTTTGAGGGTCGGTGAACAGCTTATGGACATCCCAGGCCAGGATCCAGGTGGTTAACAGGGGATCTCCGTAGACGGCAAACACCGAGGAGTTTAAGTGAAAGACTAAAGGATACGTCAATCCCAAAGTAAAAAGGGTAAAAATAAGTAAAACTGTCAGGTGCGAAGATTTCAAGCGTAATGCGTAATGCGTAATGCGTAATCGATCTCAAATAATTAGGCACTACGCAGGATATTTTATAGCTGTTTTACCGGATTCGATAACGTCCCGATGCCGTCCACGGTGATTTCCACATAATCTCCTTCCTTCAAGGCATATTCATTAGGTATCATGATACCGGTTCCTGTGGAGACAGTGGTTCCCATCGGAACAAAATTATCGCGATGCAGATATTCACTCAGCTCTTTAAAGGTACGCTTAATCATGGAGGTATGGACTGAACCCTCAAAGATGGGCTTTCCATCCCGAAGAATCCTACAGGTCATATTGAGATTATAAGGGTCTATCTGGGAGGTTGTAACCAATACAGGTCCCAGCGCACAACAACCCATAAAGATCTTAGACTGAGGAAGGTAAAGGGGATTCTCCCGCTCAATGTCCCAGGCAGAGACATCGTTGGAGATGGTATATCCTAAAATATCCTGATTTTTACCGATTACAAAGGCTATTTCCGGTTCTGCAGCCGTTAATTTAGAATCGCTGCGGATGGTGATATAATCATTGGGACCTACACAACGGGGAGTGGTGGCTTTAAAAAACAATTCCGGTCGGGGATTGTTGTAAACATAATCATAAAGGCTACTTCGGGCCTTCTGTTGGAGGGTTACATCTTCATCCCTCATCTCGGCACTTCGCTTGTAAGTGACCCCGGCTCCCCAAACTTCAGGAGGAAAAATAGGAATTAACAGATGGGGCTTAGATTTATCCGGGGGAATATTTAAGGCCCTAAAGGAGAACCCAGTTGTTTTTTTTGCCTGATCCCATTGACGTTGAAGGAAAGATTCGAATCCTTCCCCTGCTTCATAAGCAGCTTCCATCAAGTCTATAACGCTTCTTCTGTTTTTCTCGGTAATATCCAGGATCACCTCTCCATCCAGAATCCCTACTCGAGTTCCTTCTCCGGGAAGATAAAACTGAACGAGTTTCATAATTTAAGTGAAAATCCAAATTCAGGGGTCAGAATTTAGAGTCTTCTAAATTCTGACTCCCAAATTCTGGCTTCTGGTTCTTATCGTTTTCAAACACATATTTCATAACCAGGGCATCTTCTCGATTATCGGTATAGTATCCCCGACGCATTCCTGTTACCTTGAACCCCATTTTCGTGTAAAGATGTTGGGCATTCAGGTTGGAAACCCGCACTTCTAGAAAGGCATGGCGAGCACCAGTTTTTCTCCCATAATCTAAAGCCACCTGAATCAGTCTCCGGCCTATTCCCATCTTTCTAAACCTGGGATGTACAGCAATATTGATGATATGAATCTCATCGGCTACCGACCAAAAAAAGATATAGCCTGCTATAACTGGCTTTTTGGTGGGATCTTCTTGAATTTTTGCGATGTGAGCATGGGAAAAATCATGTCCTTCTAGCTCCGAAAGCAACATCTTCCGAGACCAGGGAGCCACAAAGGAACTTCTCTCTATTTCTGCAATAGCATCGATATGCTTAAGACCGGCTTTTTCAATAATAATTTGGAAAGGCATAGATAAAAATACACCTGACTATTATACCATCCTCTAAACTCTACTCTACTTATACACCAAACCCCGTAAAGGTCAAGAAGAACTTTCCGTTAAGTAGCTGTAACAATTTCCTACGAAATGGATACAGATCCTTCCGTTAAGATCCAAACGGATAGGTTTAATTACCATTTCCTTGTTAGGAAGGCTTTAAGATCAATCGAGACGATTGACCTACTGGTAACTTGCTAAACTCTTTATTCCTCTCAGGATTAAATTTTTCCCGTTTCAAGATGGTATTTAGCTATATTCGGAATTAAACTATGCTAAGGGGGGAAATGGTTAAAAAATTTTTTCCCTATTGTTACTTTATCACAAAGGGTGGAGTTAGGTAGTGATAGACTATCCCATAAGATGAATAAAGTTAAACTATCTGGCAGTAAAAGCGTCTAAATATTAGATATTCTACAGATAACCAGGATCAGAAGAAAATTGTAATTTTATCTTTGAGAGGAGTCGATTGATTCTCGACAAATCAGGAAAATGCGTCTGATTCCCAAACTTGGCATTAGATTTGATGGTTAAAGAGGTTCAGAAGGAGAGGGTTTGAAGTCAGAAGCTAGAAACTAACGTTATTTAGATTTCTGGCTCCTGGCTTCCAGGTAGAATGTCCTACTTTCATAAATGGAGCGAATTTCCTGAAGTCCAGGGGTTGCGTGCTGGTGCGAGTCGAAGGACGGTAAGCGGTCAAAAAATTACAATAGTTAAAGCCGAAATTCGACCCGGAACCCAATTTGATGGGAAGTTACATAGTCATCCTTCGGAACAGATGGTACTGATGTTGGAAGGACGACTCAGGCTCAGGATAGAAGATGAAGAACGGTGGATAGAGCCTGGAGATGTGGTTTGTATTCCGGAAGGGTTATACCATGGTGCGACCGGAGTAGGAGAATCAGGAGCTAAATATTTTGAAATCTTTTCTCCTATTCGAGTTGATTATTTAATAGGCTATTTAGGTCCTTCTCAGATAAAGTTCCAGGAATAACTGCTTAAATTCCGTGTTTTTAGTCGGTGGTCTGGGTTATAAACTCTGCTTAGAGGCTTTCGCGATAACAGATAAAAGACACTGGACCCTCGATTAAAAACAACGGGCAAAGGACGGATGACCTATTCCCGGAAATGGATAGTAGGTCTTTCCTTCTGCTTTATGTTAAGCCTGGTAGGCTTTTCTGTCTCCAAACCAGTTCTGATCCAGTTTTGTCCTTCCCTTAATCAACTCGTCCAACTTGTAGAAGATGATCCCCAGGATTTGATTAATCGAGAGGGGCGTACTCCTTTAATTCTCATCCATGGAATTTTTGGGACGAAAGATCTGAATCACTTAGATGATACCTATTGGAGAAACTTCTTAACATACTTTAAATCAACTCCGGCATTATATGAAAAGTTCAAGGTTTATCGCTTTCATTATTTAAGCAATAAGTGTTCGATATCCGATCTGGCCAGAGGATTTGGTCAGCAGATCGATCAAATGATACGTCGTGGAAAGCTCGAAGATAAGCCTTTAGTCATTATTGCCCATAGTATGGGAGGGTTGATTGCAAGGGCTTATATGAGCAGTTATACCCATAAGGGTATTGGCAATTATGCCGGTCAATTAGGCGGTGAACGGGTATTAAAACTTATTACGCTGGCCACCCCCCATCACGGAACTCCTGCAGCAAATAAACAGGCCCGGGATGCTTTGGCTACCCAATCGGCGGTTTTGTATGGTTGGATGGATGCCTTAAAATTTAGTGATATTGCCTTTTGGTGTTCGGGCGGCCTTTCCTCTTGTGATAATGCCCTTGTACCCAATCTCCCCAATCGAGGCGCTGTCAGATACGATAATTTTGATCAGGCCCTTCCCCCTTCTGAATACGAAACAAGTTCGGAGCGAAATGATTGGCTGATTAAACTGAACAGTAAAGATCCTAAAAATCCGGACAGGCGTTACGATGAAAAAATTATTGCCTACTATGGCTATATCGATCCGGAGGATCCCTACCGGTTGTATTTATCTGATTGGTATGAAGGGGCCAGTCGAATTACAGGAATTCTAACTCCTGTTATCAACTTCCCCTATGCCACTGTTTTCAATTACCATTTAGGACTTATCGCTTCTAATGTCTTGATGGATATGGGTCTTTCCCATGCCTTTCCTTTAAATGATGGTCTGGTTCCCGTACTCAGTGGAAGTTTTTATGGTTATCAGATAGGCGGACGACGAATGTTCATCGGATATGATCATTTAGACATGAAAGACGGAAAGATAGACAAATTTGGAGAGATCCCCCTCTTTGAGTCTATCGAGAATGATCTTTTAGATTTAACCACCCGGGCGGTCATTTCGGTGAGTGAAAGACCGACAGCGGCAAGCGATACAGGAATCCAGGGACCGCCGGCAGGAAATAACAGGCCAATACCCGCTATCCATTGTTCCATGCCCACCACCCACTGCAGTTTTCCTGCTTTGACTCCCCTTGTTTTTAATGGGACGGCCTCTACAACCGATACGACTCAAAATATCCTTTCCTACTCCTGGGACTTCGGGGATGGTTTTACAGGTACAGGAGAAGTTATAGAGCATGCTTATCTGGTCCCGGGCACTTACAAGGTGACCTTGACCGTTCAAACCAGTTTAGGAGATAAACACAGTGCCACGATCTGGGTAAATATCCGTAATCCTCAGATTTATGTCGTTCCGGATACGGCATGGACCAGAAAATTTAGCATTTCCGAATCTCCTTATATAGCTTCTTATACCTGGGATTTTGGAGATGGAACTCCCCCGGTCCAGGCGGCCCAGGTCCAACATACTTACGCACAAGGTGGGTATTATAAAGTTTCCTTAACCTTAACCTTTGCAGAGGATTATCTTAAGTTTGGTTCTAAGACTTTACAAACTACAACCAATGTTACGGTGGGAGTCGGTCCGACCATAATTCCCGGAGGAACTCTTTCCTCCAATGAAACCTGGCTGGCCCTGGGGAGTCCTTATCTGGTTCGTGAATCGGTAACGGTTGCCGAAGGTGCTATCCTGACCCTGGAACCGGGTACCGTGATCAAATTCAGTCCCAGGGCTTCTCTCATTGTGAGGGGTACTTTAAAAGCCCTGGGTACTGCGGATCAAAAGGTTATTTTTACTTCCTATCGGGATGCTTCTTTTAAAGAGGGTGGAGAAACTCTTACTCCCCCATCTTCTCCACCGGTTCCGGGGGACTGGGGCCAGATTTACTTTTCCAATACCAGTGTGGATAGCCTGTTGACCCATGCGGTGATTCAATATGGGCAGAATAATGTACAAATTTCAGGTTCCTCTCCGGTTCTAACCCATAACTTGATCCGATACGGAGCCGAGAATGGTATTTATTTATCTGAAGATTCAAAGGCAATCCTTTCACAAAATATTATTTCCGAAAACCAAACCGGTATTACCATCCTGGCTTCTTCGCCGGATATAACCCAAAATACCTTTGAAAATAACCGACACACCGGGCTTAGAGTAGATGCCAAATCAAGTCCCCGAATTATTTATAATAGGTTCAATCAAAATGAGGTTGCTTTGGATATTACGTACGGCCAGGATATGAACGTTATTCTATTAAATAACGAAGGCTTGACGGTTAAGGATGTGGCCCGGGTTCAGGGGACTGTTTCGTCGAATACCATCTGGAATAATAAGATGGTTTATACCATCGATAAAACCGGTTTGGTGGTAGCTCCGACCGGTATTTTAGCTTTAGCCCCCGGCTCCATTGTAAAAGGCTATCCCGAGAGTTTCCTGACCGTTCGGGGAATACTTTTAACCGATGGAACCTATCAGAATAGAGTTGTTTTTACCTCTATTAAGGATGATACCCTGGGAGGAGATACCAATGGAGATGGAGATGCGACCCGGCCTTCTCCGGGGGATTGGAAGGGGATAGACTTCCAGAACCCGGAATATGGGGCTACCTCTGGCGTACTGCGATACTGTGTCATCCGATATGCCGATAAGGATTTTATCCAGGATGGACAGAATAAGGAACCGGACAAAGAAAAGGTTAAAGACCTTCATTTCCCCTCTATGGAATCCCTGAATGATCAAGGAGAAAAAGAGAATGATCGGAGTAAGGTCTCTTCCTCACCTCGTAATACCGAAGAAGAACTTAATTCGATTGGCAAAACTTCGGCCATCTTCTCTAGAAAAAACGAAGATCCTGAGTTAAAGATGGAGGAAAATGGGGGAAGTGTTGGCAATGGAGGAATTCCTTTAGCCCTTCAACCAGCTATATTCGACCCCAATACCCTGGTTCCAACTCCTGGGGCTCAGAACCTGATGTCACGATCCTTTCAGGATCCCGCTTCGGTACCTCTCTTATCCACGCCTGTACCTCCGGTATCTACTCCCATGGTTTCGGCGGCCACACCGGCTGAGTGGACTCCACAACCTGCATTACCCCTGGCAACTCCGGTTTCCTCAACACCTATTCCGATATTTGCTCCCCTGGTCTCTTTACCGACAGTGGCAAAAACCATAGCTCCTGTTCCCACCCCTGTACCTTCTTCGTCTTTATCCCCACAAACTCCGGATAGGAGTAGAAGTGCCGGATGCGGTACCCCTGGTAATGTAACCTGTAACGGTCCTTTATTGCAACCGACTCCGGATAGGGGTGGAGCCGATACCGTATCGGAAACCCCTCAGCCGTTGGCTTCGCCCTTACCGGTTGAAGAATCTACCACCGTACCTTTAACACCAACCCCTGCGCCTTCTCCCCTTGTGGTGAGTTGGGGGACGTCAGAGGATATTCCGGTTCCTGAGGATTATGATGGAGATAATAAAGCCGACCCGGCAGTATGGCGTCCTACCAATGCAACCTGGTATGTACTTTTAAGTTCAGCCGGTGGGAGGTCTGGTATGTCGGAAGTTTTAACCCAGGTGTGGGGATCTCGGGAGGATAAGCCTGTACCTGCCGATTACGACGGGGATGGTCGAAGTGATATAGCCGTGTGGCGCCCGCAAACTCAAAAATGGCTTATCCTCAACTCCTCTGGAGGTATTAGTATAAAACAGAAAGGCAGGAATAACCGATCTAATGACTTTATCCTCCCCCTATTGGGAGATTATAATGGGGATGGAATTATGGATGTAGCCCTTTGGCATTCCTCTGCCGACCAGTCCGATATAAACATGATTTCACTCAATAAATTCATTGTGTATAAATGGAGTACTCCCGGGGATATTCCTATCTCTGGAGACTTTGATGGCGATGGAAAATCAGAGATAGCCGTATGGCGACCCAGCGAAGGGGCCTGGTATATTCC
Source organism: Candidatus Limnocylindrales bacterium (assembly GCA_035559535.1). Lineage (NCBI taxonomy): Bacteria > Bacillati > Chloroflexota > Candidatus Limnocylindria > Candidatus Limnocylindrales > Candidatus Limnocylindrales bacterium. The sequence goes on along the minus strand of DATMBG010000021.1, from coordinate 105,844 downwards.
TTTTTCTTCAGCCGGATCTATGATTCTACCCTGGGGCTTTCCAGGGGATATACCGGTCCCTGCCGACTATGATGGAGATAATCAAACAGACATAGCAGTTTGGCGCCCCGGTGAGGGAACCTGGTACATTTTGCTCTCTTCCAAGGGAATTTTTATCCAGCCTCTGGGCAGGCAAGGAGATATCCCGGTTCCGGCCGATTATGATGGGGACAAAAAAGCCGATCTGGCGGTTTGGCGTCCTCAAGATGGAACCTGGTATATTCTTCTTTCTTCCCATTCATCGGTCATTTCGGATCCATTGTCCAGGATAACCGACGGCAATTAGCCCTTGCCGGATAACAAACTGCAAATCCCTGATCCATGACAGACAAAATTTTTAGGGTGGTTACCACAGATTATAATTTCGGCAATCTTGACATTGAAAAAGCTATTCTCTCGGAAATTGGTGCTGAACTGATTCCCAGGCAGTGTCACTCAGAAGAAGAAGTCATCGAGGCATGCAGGATGGCAGATGGTATCTTTAATCAGGCTGTACCTATGCCGCGGCGCGTGATTGAATCTCTGGAAAGGTGTAGGGTAATTGCCCGATACGGAATTGGGTTTGATACCATAGATATAGAAGCCGCCACTGAAAAAGGAATTTGTGTAACCAACGTAACAGATTATTGTATTGAAGAAGTCGCCATCCATGCATTGGGATTATTTCTGGCCTGTGCCAGAAAAATTGTGATACTCAACCGGGAAGTCAAAAGGGGAAATTGGTGCTCAGGGGTCCCTCAGCTACCTCGTCCCATTTTTCGCCTGGAAGGGCAGACTTTTGGTCTTATAGGATTTGGAAATATTGGTCGAAGTCTGGCCAATAAAATCCGACCTCTTGGATTAAAGATTATTGCCAATGACCCCTATATTCCCAGGGAGATCGGGCAGGCTTATGGGGTAGAGCTGGTTTCCCTGGAGGAGGTTCTCAGACAATCCGATTATGTCTCCTTACATCTGCCCCTCAATACGGAAACCCGAAATCTCATCGGAGAATCTCAGCTTAAATGGATGAAACCCACTGCTTTTTTGATTAATACAGCCCGGGGTCCCATTATCAATGAAAAAGCTTTGATTAAGGCACTAAAAGAAAAATGGATAGCCGGGGCTGCACTGGATGTCCTTGAAAAAGAACCTCCCGAACCTGATAATGTTTTATTAACTCTGGATAATGTAATTTTAACTCCCCACGCTGCCTGGTATTCCGAAGATTCTGTCCCAGAACTACGAAGAAAAGCCGCCCTCAATATCCGGCAGGTCTTGGAAGGATATTATCCTAAATATTTGGTTAATCCAAAGGTAAAGGAGAAGGTAAATTTGCGATCCAGAGACTAGAAGACCTCTCTGCATAAGGGGAATTTCTTTATTCCCCTATCTTCCGATCTCTACGCCCTTGCATTTCTCTACTCCCATTGGGTTCCCTGGTGGGGGATATAAGTACCCGAGGGAATCACCGTACCGGGAAGAAGGGTATTGCTGGCTCCGACTTTAGCATAATCGCCGATGAAGGACCCGAGTTTTCTAAGATGGCTGTCGGTAGGGGGGACATTCTGTTGGGTTCCGGCATAGGTTTTAACCTTAACGGTTTCGTCGGTCATCAAATTATTCACCGTCATGACACCTGAGGCAATTTCTACGCCTTCTCCCAGTACACTATCTCCTATGAAGGAAAGACGCCCTACTTTACAGTTCTCAAAGAGAACGCAATTTTTCAACTCTACCCCAAACCCTATGGTACAACGGCTTCCGATGGAAGTATACTCCCGTACTAAAACATTATTTCCGATAAAGGATCCCTTTCCGATATAACAGGGCCCGTTGATAACGGCTCCGGATTTAATCAGCACGCCGTCTTCGATGTAAACCGGACCGCGAATCGTGACACTTCCATCAAAATTCACGCTGTTGGCAATATGGGCATGGGTAAAGGACTTCATAAGCAGTTTATTGGCATCTATGATATTCCAGGGGTACCCTAAATCGATCCATTCTCCTTCAAAAATAGAAGCAAATAAATTGTTTTGATCGATCAGGAGGTCAAAACCTCGCTTGATGTCGCCATCTACCGTTTTGAGTAAAGAGAAAAACTCGGCAGAAAGAATAAAAACCCCTGCCAGTACATAATTACCTCCACCTGTATAGGATAGTCCGGCCTCTCGATAAGGCTTTTCTACAATTCGGGTGATTTGAACGTCCCGGTCTAAGTAGACATTTCCATAAAGTTCCGATGAGGGGGCCAACGTAATGGTCGCGATGGGTGCTTTTAAAGCATTAAAGGACATTTGGGCTGCCAGGAAAATATTGGGTTGGAAGATGATATCGGCGTAAACCAGAAAGAAATGCTCACCTATGGCGAATCTATCTTCAGCTAACATGACAGCATCCCCAATTCCGGTTTGATTTTCTTGTTCAATATAGCTGATCGAGACCTTAAAATCTTCTCCACGCCGAAAATAATTGATGATTTTTTCTTTTTTATGTCCCACAACCAGAATAATATCATGGACCCCTATTTCCCGAAGACTTTCAATGATATATTGCAGAACCGGCTTCCCGCACATGTAAATCATAGGTTTTGGGCGGGTATCGGTTAGCGGATGAAGGTTACTTCCTCGCCCGGCAGCTAAGATCAGAGCTTTCATTATATTTTATAGCAATGGACAGTGAACAGTCGGCAGTGAACAACATATTGGAGTTACTGCCCATCACCCACTGCCCATTACCCAGCGATTCTTATATTTCATAACTATCCGAGATAACCATGGACGAGCCCGGTCCACGGTATTCGAGTTCTACAGGTCCGATAATAATTCGATCCCACCTCATCAGGACTTCAGAAGCAAAGCTTTTTTGAGGTAAGTCCGCACGGAGGGTCCCATTGGCAGATATAATAAAAATAGAGTTACTTTCACTGATATTTTGAAGGGTAACCATTCTTTCTCCTGTAAGAGATAATCGGGCGTGACTGGCCGAAACGTGGAGATCGTCGGAGATTTTAATAAATACCCTCTTCTGTTCTTCCCCACCCACCAAACTGGAGGAGGAAGAATCCGGAGCTTCTCGTCCCAAAATATAAGTTTTTCCTTTACTCAATTCTGCAAGGACATGAACGGGACGTCGGGATTCTGCGGTTAAAGTTAGTTTGGCACAGAAAGCAGGAGGTAAATCCCGCCTGGCTACTTTGATACTCACCTTTCCCATGGTGAGAACATCCCCGGAAGATATAGCCTGTTTACCTTTGACTTCGCTTCCATTGATCAGCAAGGGGGGAGCTGTTTTACCCTTCTCTACGAATAAAACTCCATGTTTAAAACTGATTCGCATGGCATTATGGGGAATCGAACTCTCATTTAAAAAAAGATACTCCTCATGCCCGGGTCTTTTAGCCTCTCCAGAGATAATGATCGGTTTTCCATAAAGAGGAAAATGTCGGACCTTTTCCATGTCTGCCACCGTGATTTCCAACATGGCCAGGGGAGTATCGGATCGTTTTTCGAGTTTTTCAAAGAAGAACTGAACATACCCGATTTCCAGTTTATCTTTGATACCGGACAGCTTCCGCTCAGCCCCCTCGGGAATTTCCTGTCCGTTTAGTTTTACCGTGACGGGAACAATGCTACTTAATTTCTGAAAGTAAAATTCCCCCTCTTTATAGATAATCTTTGCAGGGGTTCCTACGTTTTTCATGCCTGGCAGAGGAATCTGCTGAACATCCCTCAGGCCTTTCATGCTCCCGTCCGTTTCAGAAAAAAATACAGTGGGATATCGATAAGTATTTTGAGTTGGATCCAGGCTGCGTAAAATATAATAACCTGTTTCGACCAAGCGATATCGAGAAGAAGGCTGGTCTTCGGTTCTAATATCGGAGTCCACCAGGAAAAATTGGAAACGCCGTACCTGATTTTGAAAACCGGCAATGATATAATCTTTATGATTAAGCAACTGGTACTGAGAGGTTATGGAAAGCTTGGTATTCTCATTTTGGATAAGATCGGTAAAAGAATCTTTTTCTTTTGAGAGGTGATAAAGATAGAAATTGGAACCCTGAACCGAGATCCCAAAATGCTCATCGGCCAGATCTGAAGCATAATAATCTACCAGAAGAGGATTTCCCCCTACAATAAACTCGCGTTGATGGCTTAATAGCTCCAGCTCTATCCCCCGACTTTCCGGCCCTACTTCGACCAGCCGGGCCATGATGCGGGCATCTTTCGGCACCCGCTCCTTCAGTCTAAAGGTAAACTGATTTCCCTTAAGTTTAAAAGAAGGAATTAAATTAACAATGATTCCCTCTTCATGCTCAGATTTTTCATATTCTGCATGATTTTCCACAAGTTCCTGATATTTTTGATTAATAGCCCGTGAAACGTCCTGAACCGTCTTGGTCGTTTTACGAATCCTTTTGTTCAGTTCAACTCCTAAAAAAATATCGATTTCATTTGCCAGACGATAATAAACCATGTCCCGGGTGGCGTCTCCTTTTTTCTCAACCGCAACAACTTCTTTTGTATCTTCCAATCTCTCTCGAATAGCCTTTTCCCATAGGGATAGCCCAATTTCATAGACACTCCGATCCAGTTCTCGACTACTCAGTTTATAAATCTTCTCTTTAGTTAAGTCCTGCTTTTTTCGTCGGAAAAACATGGTATTAACGTTAAGCTCTCGATTTTAGGTTTTAAGTCACGGTAAAATCTATATCCTATACCTTAATTATACGTCAAGTTTTTTCTAATCATCAGAACAAATGTTAAAATTTAAGCCTTTTTTTGGATCTTTTCTCCTTGAGGGGTTAAAAAATTAACCTCCTGGAGTTAAAACACTTTGATAAACCGCCAGTGTCTTTCGGGCGGTCTCTTCCCAGGAGAATCGCCGGGCCTGGTCTAACCCCCCGCGAATTAATCGGGTGCGAAGACCTGAATCGGAAAGAACTCGCCAGATAGCTTGGGCTATCTCTTGTGGGGATTCTGGATTTACAAGGACTCCGGCCTCTCCTATGATCTCGGGAAGAGATGATCGATTCGAAGCAACTACGGGTACTCCACAAGCCATAGCCTCCAGCACCGGAAGGCCAAAACCTTCGTATAAAGAAGGAAAAACAAAAAGATCGGCGCTTCTATAAAAAATCGGTAACCACTCCCAGGGAACAAATCCTGTCAAAATGACTTCATTTTGCCATTGTCGGGTAGTAATAAAGTTTTCTAACTCCGGTCTACCTTTCCTGTTGTCTCCTACAAGGACCAATTGATGGTGAAAACCTGATTGATCCTTTAAAAGTCTATAGGCTTCCATTAAAGTTTTTAAATTCTTATGGGCCATGAAATTTCCCACATACAGAAGATAAGGGCCTGTGATTCCAAACCTGTTCAGGAATTCTCGGGTCTTAACCTTGTTTTCTATAGAGTTAAAATCAGAGGAAGTACTCCACCTGTAGACCTCTGCAACCCCGTTATAGATGACCTCGACTTTAGTCTCCGGAACTTTTAATATTTCCACAATATCTTTTTTGCAAAACTGGGAAACGGTAATGATCTTGCTGGCCGAACGGGCAGCCAAAAACATCATCCCCTTAGCATAATAATAGGCTCCCACAGAAGGCAGGTATTGAGGAAATCGAAGATGGATCACATCATGGATGGTTACAACGGCCTTACACGGCCTCAGAGGGGGAAGAGTATAATGCGGAGCATGGAACAGATCAAGCTTATGATACTTCATCTGGAAAGGAAGTCGAACCAGCTCTTTGAGGGAATACTTACCTGCATCTTCTATGACTTTAGAAAAGTTTCGTCCCGGTAGTTCAAAGGGTTCATGGTGGGGGGGACAAAAGAGAATATAGGTATTGCGGGTATCTTTCTTGGCAAGGTGATGGACCAAGTTCCGAATATACGTACCGATCCCAAAGTCATCTAATTTTCTGGCATCAATTCCTATACGCATTTAAAGATTCATCCTCCCCTATCCTAATCATAGGATAAAACCAGCTGTTTTCAACTCAGTTTTAAGTGAATTTTTAACTGGACAGGGACGAATCCATCCTTTACTCTGGTAGAGGTACTTAAGACATATGGAGTGACACGGTCTGAAGATCCTACACTAAATTTGCAGTTTTTAAATACTCATCTACGGAGAACCCTGTTTGAGACACGGGGTTTTGGGACGCGGAGGCAGGGGGACAGGGAGACGCGGGGTTTTGGGGGACATAGGAACTCTGGAACGGGGAGACAAGGGGACCCAGCAATACGGGGACTTCTGTCTCCGCGTCCCAAAACCCCGTGTCTCAGATAAGGAGGTACAGGTAAAAATGACCACTATGAGAGTAAATCCCCACGAACTGATCGTAGCCGGAGAGAATTCTTTTCTGCGGCTCAGTGTGGATGAAGGTAAAACTATGGCCCATCGGACCAGCCATTGGCGGGTTTTCTGGTCGCCTGTCGGACCAGGACATGCCTTGTTTATTGAAAGTGAGCTGACCGATGGAATCAAGATCTATAGCGATAACGTAGCACTGGCGCGATACCTTCAGCGTCAGATCGAATATCTGCTTCATAAGCCGTTCGGAGATATCCATATTCCCGTCATCGATGCCATATTTACCCGGGAAGGGGATCCTCGCTCTTATGCTGCGGAGCAGATTGAATCTTCAGTGGATTCCATCCGACTGGTATGGTACGACTTCATCACTCCCTTCAACTTCTCTGCCGAGCCGGGTTGGAATAACCGTCCCCTTGGCGTTCAAACGACCTTCTTTCCGGCTACTTCGGCAGATTTGATAGTTAACGGGAAGTTCGCAACCGGAAAACCCTGGTCAGAGAAAAGAGGCGATCAGCTAAGTAGCAGTGCCTGTTTAGCCTGGTGTGAGACCTGGGTCCGACCAAGGAGTTAACTGGAACTTAAATCCTCAACGACTTACGCTTAAGAAGTATCTTTTTATTTGTCTTAACCCGAAAGGGCGTTTTGCTAAATCCCAGGGCAAACGCCCTGGCATGTTAATTAAACTATGGATGCTCAAACCCGGAAACATTTAATAGCTCTCCTTAAACGGAATTATCCCTTCGTCTTAAAAAATATCCAGCAGCATATTCGAAACTGGTATACACTTAAAATCAAAGGGAGTCGAATAGTCCCTCCTTATTCGGCCGTTCTCTACGTTTCCCATCATTGTAATCTGAATTGTTCCTACTGTACTCAAAAAACACCCGATGTTATCAGCGAAGAATTGGATACCCATCGTACCATTGATCTTCTCAGGCTTATTCGAAAAGAAACAGATTATATCTTATTAACCGGAGGGGAACCCCTGTTACGACGGGATATTGTTCAACTGGCGAAAGCGGCCCGTAAGGATTTGAAATTTCGGTCGGTTATGCTGATTACCAATGGAACTCATATTCGTGAAAGAGAGGAAATCCTAGATTATCTAACCAGTATGGTGGTGAGTCTGGATGCCATCACGGTAGACAAAGGCAAACCGAGAACCAAACCTTACGTAGTCGAGAAAGTCCTGGATAATCTTCTGTATTGTAAATCCGTTGGTAAACCTGCACGATCCCGGATTACCATCAGTACCGTTATTACCGAAGAAAACCTGGATGAGATCGCCAAGATTCTGGATTTTTGCCAGGAGCATAACTTCGTCTTCTCGGCCCAGACCGGCTTAATCCATCGTTATCCCCGTCGAGAACTTCTCCAAAATCCCAAATACCAGAAGCTGGTCGATCTTATTATCGAGCGGAGGAAAGCAGGACAGGCTATTAATGGAACTCCCAAACTTCTTCGAACCCTGTTTGATTTCACCCCGTTTCATTGTTATCCCACCATGTTCCCCCGGGTTTATCCCAATGGAGATGTGTTTTATCCTTGTGAGCCTTTAAAGACCATTGGTGGGAATTTGTTCCGGGAAGGATCTTTTAAGAAAATTTTTGAGCGAGGTCGAAAGCTCTATGGAGATATCCCCCATTGTCAGGGAGTCTGTTATTTGTTCGGTAACGTTATGTCCCATTATTTTGTGGAAGACTTCTGGTCCTTTGCGGCAGATTATCTCCGTTAAAATCCCCAAACCTTCCTGGAAGACCGGATCCCTGTGGAGATCTCTCACCGTTTCAGGTTGAGAGGGATCCGATAGGAGTGTCCTTGCCAGGATAGCCTTGAATTTTATCGGAGTAAAACCTGATTCAGGCCGATGAGGTTGCCTGGGAACCGGTTATCTTCTCAGGCGATCTACCTGATTCTCCAAAATACGGGTTTTGGTTGTAAAAAGATCCAGTCTGGCCCTTAACAAATCTACCTGGCCCTTGAGCTTGTTCAACTCCTCCTCCAGGTAATCGATCCGGGATATTTTCTGATTTCCCTTGTATTTTAGCTCCTCTTCGATGGTTTCCAGGCGTTTTTCCATATCCTGGACCTGTTCTTGAAGACTGAGAGGCTTTCGTTCTGCTCCTGCTACCCCACTCTGTAAATGAATATAACAGGCGATGGTGAGGTTAATAAAAGTTAGAACTACCATAAGGATATCTTTCCACTTCATAGTTTTTATCTTTGGATCCCTCCCTGACCTGTTTTTCGATGGCCTACCGCCTGATACACTTCCAGAACGGCCTCGGCCGTTTTCCGCCAGGTTAAGGAAAGGACCTGTTCACGTCCTCTTTGAGACATCTCCTCCCGGAGTTGTCTGTTTTGGAGAAGCATTTGAATGGCTTGAGTCAACTCTGGAAGATGATGAGGGGTGAACGACCCTCCCTTGTCACCGATAACTTCTTCCAGAGAAGATCCCCGGCCATAAATCACCGGGGTTCCACAGGCCATGGCTTCGAGAGGTGGGAACCCAAACCCTTCATAAAGGGAAGGATATACAAAAAGGGTTGCGGCCTTATATAGGGAAGGAAGATCCGGGTCCGGTACGTAACCTAAAAATTGAACCTGTTCTTTCAAGGCCAGATCCTCGATCAGGTGCTCCACGGATTTTAAGTATCGAGAGTCCTTCTTACCGGCAATGATCAGGGGGTATTGGTTTCGTAACCCAGGATCCAGCTGATAATAAGCCCGGATTAAAAACTCCAACCCCTTATAAGGATCTTGTCGTCCTAAGTACAAGAGAAAATCTTCTCGAAGGTTATATTTCTGTAGAAACGCCTTTGAAGGTTTTTCTGCTGTATAAAATCTTGTTTCAATACCCGGCCAGATCACTCTGATTTTTTCGGGTGGAATTCCAAATAGCTTCACAATATCTTTTTTCGTATGCAGGGAATCGGCTATGATCTGATCTGCTTTGTGTAAGACAAGATAAGCAGGATACTTACTTCTGTAATAGAACTTCCATCTCAAGCTGGCTTTCCAGAGGGTTTCAGGATAAAGATAAGGAATAAGATCGTGGACGGTAACAATTTGAGCATAACGTCCAGATAGAGGGGAAGTCAGGTAATTCGGTGCATGGAATAAATCTATCTCCAGTCGGTTCAAAAACCCAGGAAGGCAAAAGAAATCTCGAGGGGAGAGGAAAGGATATGGGGATGCGGAGATGTAGAGACGCGGGGACGTGGGAAAGGAATAGGAAGATGGGAAGCTGTTAGGATGTGTGATGAGAAAATAAGTATTACGGGTATCTAATTCTACCAGGTGGGTTACCAGGTTACTTACGTATCGACCGATTCCGTCCATCTCTTTCCTTAGCCAGCGAATATCAATAGCAATGCGCATGACCGGTTTCCCTTTTCCTCTTGTCTAACCTTTAGTTACGGATCGATATACGGCCAGGGTTTCTGCAGCAGTCCGCTGCCAGGAGAAAAGATGGGCCCGTTGCAATCCCTTTTCGATCATGGATTGTCGAAGGGTCTGGTTGGTCAAAACCTCTGAAATCCCTTCTGCAATGCTTCGAGGATCATAAGGATTAATCAACTTACCGGCTTCACCTACGATTTCAGGTAAGGAAGAGACCTTTGAGGTGACCACGGGAGTACCGCAGGCCATAGCTTCTAAAACCGGAAGACCAAATCCTTCGTAAAGAGAAGGAAAGACAAAAAGTTCGGCTCCATTGTAAAGATAGGGAAGATCTTCGTCGGGTACATAGCCTGTAAAGATGACTTCTTCCTTCAATTCCCTCTGTTCAATAAGCCTGGGAAGATTTTCACCGGCTCCGGTATACCCCCATCCCGTTCCACCCACAAGAACCAATTTAAGGTCTTTATGGGGGTTTATCTGGGTTTTAAGGAGATAGAAGGCTTCGATAAGCCGAAGAAGGTTTTTCTTTGGCTCTAAGACCCCGGTAAAAAGCAGATATTTACCGTTTAAACGATACTTTGCCAGTATGGATTCTATCTTATTCCGGTCTGGGATAGGGCGATAAACGGGATGATGAGCCAGGTAAATGACCTGTATTTTCTCCTCAGGAACTCCCAATCGGTCCAGGATGTCTTTTTTAGAGGAATTAGAATCGGTGATAATTTTATCGGCTATCCGGGCAACCCATCTCATCAAGATGTGAAATAATAGAAGATGTTTTTTAGGAACCAGTTTGGGGAAAAATAAAGGGATCAGGTCATGGATTGTTACCACGTAAGGACAGACTTTACGTACAGGTAGTTCAAAATTGCAGACGCCATGGTAAAGGTCGATCTGTTTGGCTTTCAAGAAAGGTGGAAGGGAGAAATTTGTCCAAAGAATCCTTTGTTTTCGAGGAATGGGAACAATATTCAATCGGGGATCTGACCAGGGGTTTACGAAGGGTTGCCGATCACAGAAAAGAAAGTAAAGATCTTGATCGGTGCTTACCGTGGGTAGATAGGTCAGGAGGGCGCGGGTATATTGACCGATTCCGGTCCTATCGTAAAAGGCTAATCGAGCATCGAGGCCAATTCTCACACAGGTTTAAAGATAAGATAGGGGTAGGGTTTCAAACCCGCCCCTATCTTATTAGAATTTCCGCACTCCGGTATCGATATCAAAGGCCAGATTTCTTGAGTAGCCGGGTAATTCTAATCTTCTTCGATAGGAAGCCTGGACCTTCATAATTCCTCCATCGCAGGACACTTTCACTTGATCTTCTTTAACGACCGTATTGGGATATTCTTTTATTTTCTTTACAATATTCTCTTTAATACTGTCCACATCCCGGCAGGAACCGTATTGGGCCTGTTCGGTTACATAATCTTTAAGGCCGTAATAATCGATCCAAACCGGAGCTACTTGTTTAATGATATAAATAATAACGGCAACTATAATGATAGCAAGAATGAAATTAAGTCTGGCATCGCCTCGAGAATTATAAAATGGTTTTAAAACTAGGCTATCCATCATAGTTATCTCCTTCAACCCGACCGAATCGGCGCTCTCTTTTTTGAAAATCCAGCAATGCTTCATATAAGTGTTGGCGTCGGAAATCCGGCCAGAGCACAGGGGTTACATGGATTTCTGCGTAGGCAAGCTGCCATAACAGGAAATTACTCACCCGCATTTCTCCACTGGTTCTGATCATAAGATCCAGATCCGGAAGTCCTGCTGTATATAGATAATTGTTGAAGACCGAAACCGTTAAATCTTTAGGGGATAATTTTTTATTTTCGATATCTTGAACGATTCGTAACACCGCATCCAGAATTTCTATCTGACCTCCGTAATTCAAAGCGAGATTTAAAGTAAGGCCTTGATTATTTTTGGTTTTATTAATTGTAAACTTAAGAGCTTCTTGAGCAGGAAAGGGTAACTCTTGGGTTCGACCGATGGTAATTAACCGAATATTATTATCCTCGAGGGTTTTTAACTCCTTTTGAAGGTACTCCACCAGCATGCCCATAAGCGCCATGACTTCGGAGATCGGTCTTTTCCAGTTTTCTGCCGAGAAAGCATAGAGGGTTAACACTTCAATTCCTAATTCTGCACAGGCTTCTACGGTATCTCGGACGGCTTTAGCTCCGGCTCGATGCCCCTCTATCCTGGGAAGATGGCGTTGCCTTGCCCAGCGTCCATTTCCGTCCATAATTATCGCTATATGGCGGGGCAATTTAGTCTTGTCGATTCGGGAAAGAAGCTCTTGGGATCCGTTGTCTGCTACCCGGCCTGGGTCTTGACGAAGGGTTTGTTGTTCGTTGCTCACGGTTCGCCGGTCATTACCTGTTGTCCGTTGTCCCTTCTACCCTGTTATCCATTGGGCCAGGTTATTCTTAACGGACAACGATCAAAAATCAGATCTCCATGATTTCTTCTTCTTTTTTCTCTAACAGTTCATCTATTTTTTTCATATATTTATCGGTAATTTTCTGAATTTGTTCTTGAGCTTTATGGAGTTCATCTTCCGAGATTTCTTTATTTTTTTCCAGGCGTTTTAAGTCGTCATTCCCATCTTTCCTGATTTGACGAATAGCAACCCGGGATTCCTCGGCTATTTTTTTTACTACCTTTACGAGCTGTTTACGTCGTTCTTCGGTTAAAGGGGGAACGGACAGACGTATGACTTTTCCATCGGAGGTAGGAGTCAGACCTAAATCGGATCTCAGGATGGCCTTTTCAATTTCCTTGATGGTGGTAGGATCCCAGGGTTGAATAACAATCAGGTTACTTTCAGGTGCCGAGAGGGTTGCGACTTGGTTTAGGGGCGTTGGAGTTCCATAATAATCGACGGTAATACCATCTAGCAGACTAACAGAAGCCCGCCCAGTTCGAATTGAAGCAAATTCTCGCTGAAGGACGTTAAGGGTTTTCTGCATCGTCTCTTCAACTTTTTTGTAAACATCCTGTATCATCGTGTAACAATTCCCAATGAACCATTAACCATGAACCATTAACCATTGTTAATTGGTAACTGCTCATTGTTCTGGGTTCATTGTTTATTTTACGATAGTTCCTATATCCTCTCCCAGTAGAATCCGCTTCATATTACCCTTTTCACGGAGGTTAAACACGATAATGGGTAGATTGTTATCCATACAGAGAGACACGGCTGTGGAGTCCATCACTCTCAATTGCTTTTGGAGAACATCCAGGTAACTTAATTCTTTAAACCTTTCGGCCTGGGGATTTAGCAGAGGGTCTGCCGTATAAACTCCATCCACTTTGGTGGCTTTAAGTATGACTTCAGCCCCGATTTCCATAGCCCGAAGGGCTGCAGCCGTATCTGTGGTGAAGAAGGGATTGCCGGTACCGGCGGCGAAGATGACAATTCTCCCTTTTTCCAGATGTCGAATAGCCCGTCGACGGATATAAGGTTCGGCCAATTCTTTCATTTCAATGGCCGTTTGAACCCTGGTATTCACCCCAAGTTTTTCCAGGGCATATTGGAGCGAGAGGGCATTTAATACGGTTGCCAGCATTCCCATATAATCTGCAGAGGCCCGCTCCATTCCCTTGGCAGCTCCTTGAATACCCCTGAAGATATTACCGCCTCCTATAACTATGGCAATCTCTATGCCTAACTCATAAATTTCCTTAATCTCTTCGGCGATAAAATCCAGCACCTTCGAGTCGATTCCATAACCTTCTTCCCCTGCTAAGGCTTCTCCACTTAGCTTCAAGAGGATCCTTCGATATACAGGTTTTACTTGCATGGCTATTTTTTCTCTAAACCTTCTCCCAACTGAAAGCGGACAAAGCGTCGAATGTTAATATTCTCACCAAACTTGGCGATATACTCGTTGATCAAATCCCGGATCGTTTTATCGGTATCTTTTATAAAAGGTTGTTCATACAAACAAACTTCCGCAAAGTATTTTTCCATTTTACCGTCTACGATCTTCTCAATAACTTTCTCTGGCTTCCCAGATCCTTCCATCTGAGCTTTATAGATTTCCCGTTCCTTATTCAGAATTTCCGCCGGAATATCTTCTCGCCGAAGATACGAGGGATTGGAGGCTGCAATATGCATGGCAAGGTCCTTAACCAAAGTTTGAAATTCCTCGGTTCTGGCTACAAAATCGGTCTCACAATTTACCTCCAACAGAACACCTATTTTTCCCCCGGCATGGATATAAGAACCAATAAGACCTTCCGTGGCAATACGATCGGCTTTTTTGGCTGCAGCTGCCAGACCTTTTTTCTTAAGAATCTCAATAGCTTTTTCAGGGTCCCCTTGGGCTTCCTGGAGAGCTATTTTACAATCCATAACACCTGCACCCGTTTTGGCTCGCAATTTCTTAACCAGTTCTGCTGATATTTCCATTTTAACTTCGCAATGAGCAATTAGCAATTAACAATGAACCTTGGGGTTCCTGGCTCATTGTCCATTGTGCATAGTTGATTAGGATACTACCACTTGTTCCTCGTTGGAAGGAGTCGTCGATTTAACTCCTTCTATAGGCTCTTCAGAGTCTTCTAGTTTACTCTCTTTTTCAGATTCTCCTTGAGTCTTCTCAAATTCTGGAAGCTTTTCCATAGCGGCTTGCTGGCTCTCCAGGATTGCTTTACCTTCCAGTACGGCATCTGCAACTTTAGAAGCGAATAATTTAATGGCCCGAATCGCATCATCATTACCTGGAATCACATAATCAATTTTATCCGGATCACAATTGGTATCCACAATGGCCACAATGGGAATGCCCAGTTTATTTGCTTCAGCAACTGCAATCTTCTCTTTCTTGGGATCGATCACGAAGAGCATATCCGGAAGCCTATCCATGTCTTTAATGCCTCCTAGAAACTTCTCAAGCTTCGCAATGGTCCGCTCCAGACGTAATCTCTCTTTCTTGATTAAGGGGCTACTTTCAGGTTCCTGTTTCAGTTGTTCCAGCCGTTTAAGCTTTTCGATACTGTTCTTAATAGTAGAAAAGTTGGTTAAGGTTCCCCCCAACCAACGTTGATTCACGTAATACATCCCACAACGTTTGGCTTCCTCAACAATAACATCTCGCGCTTGTTTTTTAGTCCCAACCAGGAGAATTTTACCTCCCTTTGCAACGGTATCTACAATTTTTTCATATGCTTCCTTAAACTTCTTCAAGGTTTTCTGTAAATCTATAATATAAATACCGTTCCGTTCCCCAAAGATATATTTCTTCATCTTTGGGTTCCATCGCTTGGTCTGGTGCCCAAAGTGGACCCCAGCCTCTAATAATTCCTTCATGGTTATTTCGCTCAACCAACTCCCTCCTTTCACTCAAAGGGCTTTCATGGGAAGAAGGTACCCTGAAAACCCCTTTGAATGAATATAAAAAATTATCTTTTAGAAAATTGAAATCGGGCTCTCGCTCCGCGTTGTCCGTATTTTTTCCTCTCTTTTACCCGTGCATCTCGGGTGAGTAAGCCCGCTTTTTTCAACACAGGGCGCAATTCAAGATCGTAATTTAGCAAAGCCCGGGCTATGCCATGTCGAATTGCCCCCGCTTGTCCGCTTTTTCCACCTCCATGAACATTTACGTAAATATCGAAAGTATTAAGATTTTTCGTGAGTTTTAAAGGTTGTTTAATGAAGGTTTTTAAGGTGTCGCGGGGAAAGTATTTATCAATGGGGATTTTATTGACGGTTATACGACCCTTACCAGGTCTTAGCCAGACTCTTGCTATGGCCGTCTTCCTCTTTCCGGTACCATAGTACTGCTGGATTACGTTTTCACCTTCCATTTTTAAAATCCAGAAGTCCGAGGTTGAAAGTTAGAATAAAAACCTTCCCCACACTTTCTCCTCTGGGAGCCAGGGGCATTTCCCCTGTCCCCGATAAGGGAGTTATTCTGACTTTCACCCTCTAACTTCAAGAATGTCTGTATCTATATATTTAACGGCTCAGGTCGCTGGGCCTGATGGGGATGCTCCGGTCCAGCATATACCTTTAGCTTATGCAAAAGCTTTCGACTTAACCGGTTTTTGGGTAACATTCCCCACACAGCGGCCTCAATCAATCTCTCCGGTTTTTCCTTTAGCAATTTTTCTGCCGTTATAGATTTTAATCCGCCGGGGTACCCACTATGCCGGATGTAAACTTTATGTTGCAACTTCCGACCTGTCAAGGTAATTTTACTCGCATTGGTGACGATGATATAATCCCCGGTATCTACATGGGGAGTAAAAATAGGTTTATGCTTACCTCTTAATCTCTTAGCGATTTCAACTGCCAGTCGGCCTAAAACCTTTCCCTCTGCATTAATTACATACCACTTATGCTGAACTTCCTCTTTCTTGGCTGAAAATGTTTTCATAGTTTTTAACTGAAAATGACCCAGGATAAAGATTCACGAACTGATATCCCTCTGGATGATAGGAGTTCGGAATTTTCGGCTTTCACTCCCGGTTTCGTTTTTGTTTTAAGCCATAGATATTAATTATTACTAAGTTACAAGCCCCTTTGTCAAGGGGAAAAGTTTAATATCCCAGCATTTCCCGCGCATGCTTCAACGTGGTCTCTGTAATTGTTTCTCCTCCCAGCATCCGGGCAATCTCCTCTATTCGCTCGGACTCCGATAGCCTTCGAACCTTTGTGAGAGTCTTACCCCCCTGAACTTCCTTGGAGATCTGGAGATGTAAATCGGCTTTACTGGCTATCTGGGGAAGATGGGTTATACAAATAACCTGTCGGGAAGACGAAATAAATTTTAACTTTTTGCCGACCATCTCGGCGATCCGTCCTCCAATTCCCAGGTCTACTTCATCAAAGATAAGGGTTGAAACGTTATCTACGGAAGCTAAGATGGTCTTAAACGCCAGCATAATTCGGGATATCTCGCCTCCCGAAGCGATCTTACTGAGAGGCTTTAGATCCTCCCCCGGGTTAGGAGCCATAAAAAATTCCACCCTGTCCTTCCCCTTAGAGGTAAAGGGATATTCTCCTGAATTACCGGGCTCCAGGGTTATTTGAAACCGGGTTTTATCCATATTTAACTCGCCGAGTTCTTTCATGACCAATAATTCCATGTTTTTAGCAACCTCTTGTCGCCGCCGGGATAACTCTTCAGCACGCATGCGCAGTTCTTCTTCTAAATTTCTAAAAGTGTTTTCTAACTTCTCCAACCTCTCCTCTCCTTCATCGTAAGACGCTAACTCTTCCTCAATACTCTTTTTCAAATCCAGGATATCCGAAAGGGTATTTCCGTATTTTCTCTTGAGTCGATGGAGTTCGTCCAGGCGTCGCTCAATTTCCTCTAATCGTTGAGGATTAAACTCAACCTTTTGAGCATAATCCCGAAGAGAATAAGCTATATCTTCCAACTGGTAACCAATAGATTCGCAAGAACTTAACAGGGGAGATAGTGAATCATCGATTTGGGTCAGGTCTTTTAATAAATTCAGTACCTGTCCTAACCTGTCCACCAGGGATTCTTCCCCACCGTAGAGGAGTTCATAGGCTTCCTGGGTCTCGGTAGCCAGTCGTTCCGCAGCGGAAAGAAGTTTCCTTTCCCGCTGAAGTTCTTCATCTTCCCCCGGAATCAGGTGAGCTTTTTCAATTTCTTGCTTTTGAAAATTCAGTAGATCCAGGCGCTGCATCCGGGTCCGAATACTTTCTTTTAATTCCCGAAGTTCCGTCTGGACCTGTTTGAACCTTTGAAACTTTTCTTCAAACTCTTTGCGAAGCTTTAACAGACCTCCAAAAGCATCCAACAGGTCGATATGGATAGAAGGTTTCAGGAGAGACTGGTGTTGGTGTTGACCGTGGATGTCGATGAGATTTTCTCCGAGTTCTGCCAGCATGGCAGTAGTTGCCAGATTGCCGTTGATAAGGGCACGACCCTTGCCGCTTCGGGAGATTTCCCGACGAATGATCAACTCCTGGGATTCTTCCGAAGGACTTAAAAATCCCAACTCCACTGCTTTGGTTCTGACCGTTTCATTCTCCTGCACATCCACCCGTATCTCTACCACCGCCTTTTCGGCATCGGATCGAATCATCTCGCTGCTGGATTTACTTCCTAGGGCCAGACTAAGGGCATCAATAAGAATAGATTTTCCGGCTCCCGTTTCCCCGGTAAGGACATTGAATCCTTTGGAAAATTCCACGTGGAGTTTATCAATAATAGCAAAATTTTCTATATGAAGTTCCAATAACACAAAAAGACAATAGGTTCTACGCCATGGGCTGTGAGGAATTTGTTTTCTATCCTGAGCTCATGGCCCCCACTTATAGCCTAGGGTTCGCCGGGATTGCGGGCTTTCGCGACGCCGATCATACTATCCCTGGTGACCAAACCGGCAAGTTCCTCTTCACTCATGTTTTCCGTCCCAGGTGGACGTGCCGGAATAACCAGATAACGCATATCCGCCGTACTATCCAGAACCCGTACTTCTACATCGGGGTCCAGTTCCAGTCCAAACTCCTTTAAGACACCCCGTGGATCTGCTACAACCCTGGATCTGTAGTTCAAACTCTTGTACCAGTCTGGAGGTAAACCCAGGATAGAACGGGGGTAACAGGAGCATAAGGTGCACACCACGACGTGATGAACCTTTTCGGTATTTTCAACCGCAACAAGAACGCTTAGCGGACTGACCTCTATTCCCAGTTCGGCCACTGCCGCCTTCGCATCGGACAAAAGACGTGCTTTAAACGCCGGATCCACCCAGGCTCGGGCTACAACCTTTGCTCCCAAAGCAGGGGTCCGTGAATCCATATCTTCAACTGCCCGACGAACTTCATCCGCGGTTATGATTCCTTTCTCAATCAAAAGAGCCTGAATAGCATAAGTCCGCTTCTCGTAATAGGTGAGTTCAGGCTCATTTTGAACAGGCACATGAGCTTCTAAAGGATGGTCTTTGTGCATACTTACCCGATTGGAGCAACGACCTCGGTTGTTTTTAATAAAAAAGATCCCAAGTCGTTCCCCAAAAATTGGGGCTACCGGTTCTCAGACCGGTTCCAGCCAATGTTCATAAATATCTATGAGAAGCTTGTCTCGGGAAGATCCTTTATACTCTTCCCAAACCTGGGTTTGATCAAAACAAACCTGATAGAGAACCTGTTTTGGCAATCCATCTCCTCCGTATGCAAGGGATTCCGGATTCCCAAACAAACCATGGATTGTTTTAATAATCCCCACCTTACCCTGAATATAGGCCGGGGTACGAAAATGCCCGGGTGGAGAACCTGTTCTGATCCGAACCCTATCTCCAGGTTTAAATTTAGTCACCTTTCAAAAAAGGACCCTGTTTAGGACACGGAGACATGGGGACGCGGGGAAATGTCTCCGTGTCCCCATGTCTCCGTGTCTCAGAATTCATATTCTCCCCTGAGCCTCCAGTTCTTCGACTTTCCGATCAATTTCTTCACGGGTTAGGATTCCCTTCTCGATCATAATCATTTCGATGGCGGTAATCCACTTCTCATAATAGGTTAGCTTTTCATATTGATCCGGTTCCAGGCTCTCAATCGCCCGGCGCAGTTCATCGACCTTCATGATATTCTTCTGGGGGCTTGTCAACAAAACCAGCAAGGCATCGGTCCGTTTCTCCCATATGGCATAATCATGTTCAGATTTATGGATCGGACCGGCATCAGGCCATCCCCCTCGATCGTGTATCCGCCTCATAGCTTGTTCTCCTTACTTTGAAGTTGATATTGTCTGAGCCTGTCTGCTGCAACCTGTTTTTAAGCTTAGCTTTCTTGAAGATTCTGTCAAGATAAATTATGAAAATCCTGGGGAGAAAACAGGACCTCCCCGGGGCCTATGCCCCAGGTTAAGCTGAACAGCCCGGTTAGGGGGGAGCAGTTGGTAGCCCCCGACGAAAGTCAGAGGATTCAGAGATTCAGGATTTTTCAAGCCGGAGTAGGCCAAACGTCCCCGTTTGACAGATAGAATCCTGTTTCCCCTGGCTTACACCAGGGGTTATCTACAGGTTGCCCTGCCGGGGTTAATATTCTTATCCTGGCGCGTATGCCCCACCGGGGCTAAGATAGGAAGTTGAGTCGTGGAAATGGGTCACAAAAAGCATTTTGGGGACCGGTACTATCCGGCCAGCCAGCCGCCGTCTACAAAGAGGGTGTGTCCGGTAACGTAATTGGACGCCGGACTTGCCAGGAAAATAAAGGCTCCTTTCAAATCATCGGGTACTCCCAACCGCCCCATGGGAATTTTCGGCATGACCCAGTTCCGAAATTCCGGCCTGGCCAGGATGGGTTTGGCTAATTCGGTCTCAATCATACCCGGAGCGATGGCATTTACCTGAATGTTCTTGGGAGCCAGCTCGACCGCCAGAGATTTGGTCAACTGCTGAAGTCCTCCTTTACTGGAACAATAGATGGCACTGGTTGGAATTCCGATAGCAGCAGTCATGGAGGTTACATTGATGATCTTTCCACTGCCCTGCTTCAACATGTGTTTAATGGCAGCCTGTGAGAGAATAAAGGCCGCTTTGAGATTCAAGCCGATAATCTTGTCGAAGTCTTCCCAGGGAACTTCTACGGTGGGGCGCTTAAGGTTGGTTCCTGCGTTGTTGACCAGAATATCTAATCGTCCGAACTCTTCAACCGTCCGGGTTACCAGTTCTGGAATCTTATCAAATTGCAATAAATCCGCCGGAAGTACCAGGGCTTTTCGACCCAGATTCCGAACCTCCCGGGCCACTTCTTCCAGTTCATTCCGGGAACGACTTACCAAAACCACCTGAGAACCGGCTTCTGCAAGTCCTATGGCTGCTGCTTTTCCGATTCCACGACCGGCTCCGGTAACCAGGCTTACTTTTCCTTCTAATCCAAACAGGTCTTCAAGCATACAAGAATCCTCCTCCAGGATTATTCCTCTGCAGAGTTTGTAGTAAGTAATTTTAACCAAGGGTTAGTTTTCTCTTATCCTTTATCCTGTAACGAAATAAATATTATTTAATCGTTAGCAAAAAGTCATCTAAAATCTTTAACTTAGACGAGTAAATTTTCACATAAAAAGTGTTGACTTTTTTCTTTCCTTCCATTACAAAATTTCACCTAATCCATATGGGGAGCTTGGATTTTATTTAATCAAGAACGGTCTTTGTACCCTTTGGCTTTATTTAAACCTTAATAGATAAGGAGCACTTATGAGCAAAACGATGCCGTTTATAAGTTACGCTCTTTTATTTTTAATTTTAGGAGTAATCTTAGGCGGTTGTGGTGAGGATGAGAGCTCTGATCTTATAACTTCAAGTTCCACATCCTCTGCGCTCAGTACCGTCCCATCCCCTCAGTGCGGAGTTACGTTGAGTACAGATCCCGGCTGTGGAGCTATTATCAATCGAACCGATTCAACCTTGCGGATTGCTGTAGATGGAAGTAATGGATTTGAAGTGGAAGTAAGTCCTCACACTGCTTTAACCACACAAATTGCTATCCAAAGTTCCCACGATTTCCGGGTGGATGTAATTGATCCGAGTTCTCAGGCCCAAAAAACATTTCAGTATTTTATCTTTGTGGATGATGTGGCGGCAGATCAAATTGTAGACATCGGTTCAGAGGTTTTTATGGGTTGGTTCCTTGAAATAAACGATGTGGCGGGTCAATTTAGCCGAATGGGAGGTTAAAAAAGGATTCAGAGGAGCGGGGAGACCTCCCCGCTTCTCTATTCTTTTTGGTGTTACTTCTTTGGAGGGCGTGGGATCAGCAGCCGACCGGAGGATTTGGGATCATCTTCCTGGATCTTTAGGCCTTGAGTCGACTTGAGTACTTCTTCTTTACTGGCCCCCTGGCCGACCTCTTCCAGCTTGATTTTTAGCCGAAGATTGTTAGCGCTATCTGCATTCGCAAGGGCATCTTCATAGCGAATACGGCCCTGTTTATAAAGAATATATAATGCATGATCAAAGCTCTGCATTCCCTCCTGAACACTTTGTTCCATGGCTTCTTTAAGGATGTCGACTTCCCCTTTTTGGATCAAATCCTGGACCCTTGGGGTTCCCAACAAAATTTCCACCGCAGCGGTTCGTTTTCCATCTACGGTTGGGACTAATCTTTGGGAGATAATCGCACGTAAATTCAAGGCCAGTTGCAGGTAAATTTGGGGATGGCGTTCGGCAGGGAAGAAATTCATGATTCTCTCAATGGCCTGGTTGGCATTGTTAGCATGAAGGGTTCCCATACAGAGATGTCCGGTTTCTGCAAAAGCCACGGCGGCTTCCATGGTTTCCACATCTCGGATCTCTCCAACCAGAATCACGTCGGGTGCCTGTCGTAGTGTATTTTTCAAGGCGTGGGCAAAGGAAAGGGTATCGGTACCTACTTCTCGTTGGGTTACGAGGGATTTTTTATGGGGGTGTATGTACTCAACTGGATCTTCTATGGTCACAATATGACCCGGGGAATTGGAGTTACGATAATCGATCATGGCAGCCAGGGTGGTGGACTTTCCGGAGCCTGTAGCCCCTACGACCAGGACCAACCCTCGTTTGGCCATGGCAATATTTTTAAGAACAGCAGGTAGCTGGAGATCATCAATGGTTTTAATCTCCATTTTGATCTGCCGGATCACCAGACCCACACAGTTCCTTTGGCGAAATATATTCACCCGGAACCGACCCAGATCCGGGTAGTAGAGGGCTAGATTCATTTCATATTCCTTTTCAAAGATTTCTTGCTGGCGCTTATTCATGACCGAGTAGGCAAGCTGTTCCGTATGCTCGGGGAGCAATTTCTGCGTGCCGGCAGGTCTTGTAACTCCCTGAATTCGATACACAGGGGGTGCATCCACCGTGAGATAGAGATCCGATGCATCTTGCTGAACCATGAATTTGAGCAGGTCTTTTACCGTCATGGAGCAAAAATCAGAATTCAGAAGTCAGACGTCAGCAGGTAGCATAAAGGGAGTTCCCATCCGGTTAAGGGCTTTATTCCGACCTCTGGCTTCTGACTCCTGAGTTCTGGGTTATCTTTTTATACCTCCGGTCGTACTTCCACTTCCAGTTGGAGTACCGGGTCTTGCAACAGGTTTTATATTCTTTGCATCTTCAAACAGATCGGGATTGGTTGTTCGGCTCAAGGCTTCTTCCTTGGTAATGATGCGTTTCATGACCAAATCTTTCAAAACCTGGTCCAGGGTCTGCATACCATATTGTTGACCGGTCTGCATGATGGAGGGCATCTGGTGAACTTTAGCCTCTCGAATCAGGTTGCGAATAGCCGGAACTCCAATGAGGATTTCCAGCGCGGCAACCCTTCCTCTGCCGTCGGCCCTTTTCAATAGGGTCTGGGAGATGACCGCCCTTAAGGATTCCGACAGCATGGCCCGAACTTGGGCCTGTTCATCGGCGGGAAAAACGTCGATAATACGATCCACGGTTTTAGGCGCACTGCTGGTATGAAGGGTTGCAAAGACCAGATGACCTGTTTCGGCTGCCGTGAGAGCCAGACTGATCGTCTCGAGATCTCGCATCTCTCCCACCAGAATGACATCGGGGTCTTCCCGCAAGGCACTTCTTAGAGCGTTGGCAAAGCTATGGGTATGAGGACCCAACTCCCTTTGATTGATCAAACAGTTTTTGGATTTATGAATAAACTCAATGGGATCCTCGATGGTCAGGATATGCCCGTGCTCGGTTTCGTTAATGTAGTCGATCATGGCAGCCAGGGTGGTCGATTTACCGCTTCCGGTAGGTCCGGTAACCAGAACCAATCCCCGATCGTTCTCACAAATTTTCTTGCATACTTCCGGTAAACCCAACTGCTCAAAGGAAAGAATCTTGGTAGGAATAGACCGAAAAACAGCCGCCTCTCCCCGTCTCTGCATAAACACATTCACCCGGAATCGGGCTATATCTGCCAGCTCTATGGAAAAGTCCAGTTCGTGTCTTTCCTCAAATATCTTACGCTGACTGTCACCCATAACGTCGTAGAGCATCTTATGAACTTCTTCTTTACTGAGAGGGGGGAGATTGATCTTCTTAATATCCCCATGAATTCGAAGCATAGGGGGTTCACCTGCACTGATATGTAAATCTGAAGCGCCTTGTTTCTCAGCAAATAATAACAATTCAGAGATATCCATCTTAAAATTCCTCCCGGTAAGGGCATCCCATCCGGATGCCTCGACTTTAGATTTTAGTTAAGAACCTTGAGAATAACTTCTTCCTTGGACAGCAGGCCTTCCTTCAGTTTTTGTAGGGCTTGTTTCTCAATGGGATTTTTTATACGCTCTAAGATAACTTTCCGTATACGGGTTAAGGCGGTACCCTGAAGGCCGGTAAAAATTCCCCGATCTATCTCCAGAAGTTCATAAAGCTTCACTTCTCCATTGACCCCCGTAAAGTTACATTTCTCGCATCCCTTCGTATGGTAAAGATGGGTGTCTGCATCTAAATTTAGGAAAGTTCGTATCTCAGCGGAAGGGATGTAACTTTCCCGACACTCCTGGCAAAGCCTTTTAAACCTGTTTCCGGCTATGACATATCGGAGCGTCAGATCTAAAAAGATCGGCTTGATCTTTTGTAACAAATTCTCCAGGGCTTCCCCGCTATCTTTGTAAGGGAGGGTACCGATAATTAAGGTGCTGGAAGAGGCTGCCTCCCATAAGACTGGGGTGAGGAAATTCCAAAAAATCTCCGGTTCTGCAAGGACTAAAACCTCTGGATTTAAACTCAGAAGTTCTTCCAAGGCTTTTTCATCTGAAGGTTCCTTAGGCAGAGGGCTTACCACCTGGACTCCTTCACAGAGAGAAAGGAGCGCATTTTTTTCCAAAACGAAGATCTTTCTGGCCGGAGATTCCAGTTGTCTCATCAATTCGGATAGAATAAAATTTCTTTCAGAAAGAAAGGAACCGGTAACCAGGAATAAGCCGTTGGAACGGGAAGAAAATTTTCTCGTGGCGGAGGTCAGAATTGGAGAAAGCGGGTTTTCTTGAGGCTTTGGAGGCTCTTTGAGGATTTTTATCCAGACTGCCTCTCCCCGTCGGGTGGGAAAAATAGAAATACCCAGGTAGAACTCCCGGTCGTTAAACTGAACCTTCACCTCGGCTTTTTGCCAGGAAGTCTCCAGGGTAGGCAGCTTTCCCATAATCCGTAACTGCTGGAGGACAGGTTCGTGAAATGCCAGAGATTCCTTAGACTTATGTTCTAAGGTTCCTTTTACTCTATATCTGACCCACAAAGCCTCTTCTACGGGATCTATATGAATCTCCTCGGCATCTTCAGAAATGGCCTGGGTCAGATGAAAGTTCAGGAAAGAGGATCCGGAAAAGTTTTCTTTCAGGTCAAAATGGGTCCGCGGAACCCTTGAGGATTGAATCTCCCTGGATTCTAATCGGTATTCTTGTTCCGGAATGGCAAAAAACTCGGAGAGAACGGCCGAAATGTGACTGGCCGAAGCAATGGAAGGTCTTACCTTTCGCCCGGTAATACTTTCCAGTCGTTCTATAGCTTTTGAGTCGGTGGGGTCTGCCATGGCTACGGCCATTTCATCGTCCAAAATTGCCAGGGGAAGAACCCTGTAGGTGAGAAGAACCTCCCGGGGAATACTTCGAATTAAATCTAAATCCAGCGTATTAAAGTCTAAATTTTCTATAAGAGGGATATGGAGGTGGTGAGATAAAGCCCAGTTAAGCTGTCCTTCCGTTACCAGGCCCAGACTGATCAGAGCTTCTCCTAAGCGTTTTCCGGTTTTTTTAGATTCTTTAAGGGCCAGATTTAATTGGTCTTCGGTTATGAGGTTATATTCCCGCACAATATCTCCGACCCTTATTTTTTTTTCTTGCTCCATAAACTACCCCCTCCTCGGGGTAATGGGGTAATAGCTGGCATCGATTAACGTCAAAAACGGAATTCTTCCCAAAATAAAACAATGGCTAAGTTGATTCAAAATTCGTGCTGAACCCAAGAATACTCGCAAATCGATCCAGAAAAAATTAGCGAGGGTCGGACAGGTAGAACCCAGTTCCAGGCTATTTCGGCTTAAAAAGATGTAGAATTTTGCTTGCAAAAATTTGATTTTGGAAATTACGATATTACATTACTTCTGTATTAAAATGTTTTAAGATCCTAGGTCCAATCCCTTTAAGAAATATGCCAGCGAGGATTTAAAGGTAAGAGCACTCATAAAGTGCTCTCTACCTTCGATGGCAAATTTCAAAATCCGATGGATATTTAACAGGAGTTGAACAAGAATGAGCGCGCAAGGTTACCATGTTGCGGTGGTTGGTGCCACCGGTGCCGTTGGAAACGAGATGATTAAGATCCTGGAAGAGCGAAACTTTCCGGTTCGGACTTTAAGGTTATTTGCATCCAGTAAATCTGTAGGAAGAAAGCTAGAATTCAAAGAGGAAGAAATTCCGGTGGAAGAGCTTAAAGAAGATTCCTTTAAAGGTATCGAAATAGGTCTCTTTTCTCCGGGGGCCAGTGTGAGTAAACGATTTGCTCCCATTGCCGTAAAAGAGGGAGTGGTTGTCATCGACAATACCAGTGCCTTCCGAATGGATCCGGAGGTTCCTTTGGTGGTACCTGAAGTCAACCCTCAAGCCGCTCTGCGTCATCGTGGACTTATTGCAAACCCCAATTGCTCAACCATTCAAATGGTCGTTGCTTTGAAGCCGATCCATGATCGGGCTAAAATCAAAAGAATCGTGGTCTCGACTTATCAATCCGTTTCAGGTACCGGTAAAAAAGGAATGGATGAGTTATTAGAGCAGACTAAGGCCCTCTTAAACTTCAGAGAGATTGTCTGTAAAGTCTACCCTCATCAAATTGCCTTCAATTGTCTTCCTCATATCGATGAGTTCCTGGAGGACGGTTACTCTAAAGAAGAATGGAAAATGATCAACGAAACCAAGAAGATTATGGAAGACGATTCAATCCGTGTCACGGCTACAACGGTTCGGGTTCCGGTCTTCCATTGTCATTCGGAGTCGGTCAATATAGAGACCGAAAAGAAGCTAACCGCACAGGAAGTCCGGGATATTCTCTCTAAAGCCCCCGGGGTTGTGGTCTATGATAATCCCAAACAGCGAGAGTATCCTCTGGCCATCGATGTGGCAGGTAGAGATGAGGTGTATGTAGGACGCATTCGAGAAGATAAGACGATTCCCAATGGGTTAAATATGTGGATTGTGGCGGATAATCTCCGCAAAGGGGCTGCACTCAACGCAATTCAAATTGCCGAACTGCTGATCCGAGAAGGAAAGTTGTAGAGTCGATTCGTAAAGGTAAAGTGATTATTCAGCCGCAAAGTCACGAAGATACACAGATGAGGGATCTAGAACGGAAGGGTGAAAACCCAGGCTTCCCTTCCCAACCTTTCCTCAAGGTCGGTATTTTAGTGTCTTTGTAGCTGGATCCTCATATGGCACTCATTGTTCAAAAATTTGGAGGGACTTCGGTCGGTAATATCGAACGAATTAAGAAGGTTGCAGATCGGATTATTGAAACCAAAAAGCAAGGACACGATGTCATTGTAGTGGTCTCAGCCATGAGTGGAGAGACCGATAAGCTTTTGAATATGGCCTATCAAATAACAGATACCCCGGATGGACGGGAACTGGATATGTTGCTGGCTACGGGAGAACAGGTTTCCATAGCTTTGCTGGCCATGGCTTTGCAGGCTAAAGGGCAGGACGCTCGTTCCTTTACCGGGCAGCAGGTCCGGATTATAACGGATAGCGCACATACCAAGGCTCGAATTCGGGAAATCGACTCTGAACGCATCTTCCGGGAGCTCAATCAGGGTAAAGTGGTGGTGGTTGCTGGATTCCAGGGTATCGATGAAAACGGAGAAATTACAACCTTGGGACGTGGAGGCTCTGATACAACCGGCGTAGCGATTGCAGCAGCCATCGGTGCCGATATTTGTGAAATATACACCGATGTAGATGGAGTCTATACCACAGATCCCCATATTGTGCCTGAAGCCAGAAAACTCAGTCGAATCTCCTATGATGAAATGCTGGAAATGGCCAGCCTGGGAGCTAAAGTGTTACAAATCCGATCGGTAGCCTTTGCAAAAAAATATAACGTTCCTATCCATGTTCGCTCTAGCTTTAAGAAAGAGGAGGGAACCTTAGTCATTCAAGAGGACTCAAGTATGGAGGACATTGTTGTAACAGGGATTGCCCACACCAAAAACGAGGTAAAGATTACCATCAAAGGAATCCCGGACCGGCCGGGTATAGCCGCAAAGTTGTTTGAAGCAATTGCCAGGGATAATATCAATGTGGATATGATTATACAGAATACTAGTGATAACGGTTTGGCCGACATTTCTTTTACCATCTCAAAGGAGGATGGTAAAAAAGCTCTAAAGCTAACCGAGGAAATAGGGAAGGAACTGGGTGCCACGAAGGTTTTGTTCGATCCTAATATTGCTAAAGTATCTGCTATTGGCGTGGGTATGCGTAATCATGTGGGAGTTGCAGCAAAGGTATTTCAGGCCCTGGCTAAAGAAGGTATCAACATTTTAATGATCAGTACCTCTGAAATTCGAATTTCTTGTGTCGTAGAGGCAAAATACGGTGAACAGGCCGTTCGAGCCCTTCATGACGCCTTTGATCTGGCCAATAAAAAGGCTTCATAGCTGAAAGTCAGAAATCAGAAGTCAGAATAAAATCAGGAATCGGAAGCCAGAAGCCGGTATAGGATGGGGGTGTTATTGTTCTTTATTCGGACTTCTGACTCCTGACTTCCAATTTCTAAACCTTTCTATGTTTTTATTTCCCAAGATGTTTAAAATTCGACAGGAGTTCTCGAAGCTTAGGATTTTGGATATCCCTGCCGCCATTCAGGATGAATTCGCTCGGGTTAGATTGGCCAGTCGTGTCCAGCCTGGAATGAGAATAGCCGTAGCTGCAGGAAGTCGTGGAGTTGCCAATATCGATGTGGTCGTAGGTTCGGTTGTTAAGGAACTCAAAGCCTTAGGCACCCGACCTTATATCATTCCGGCTATGGGGAGCCACGGCGGAGGAACCGCAGAAGGTCAGCGAAAGGTGCTGAAAAACTACGGAATCTCCGAAGAAACCATGGGTGTGCCCATTTACTCTTCCATGGAAGTAGTACAGGTAGGGACCGCCCCCCAGGGATTCCCTATTTATGTAGATAAATATGCTTTGGAAGCAGACGGAATTATTTTGATCAATCGGATCAAGCCCCATACAAATTTTAAAGGAGAGTTGGGAAGCGGTCTCATGAAAATGATGGCCATCGGGTTGGGAAAGCGACAGGGAGCCGAAATCTACCACCGGGCCATGTCTCGATGGGGTCCCTTAGAGACGATTCGAACCATTGCTTCCATGGTCTTAAAGCATTGCAACATTCTCCTGGGAGTAGGAATCGTGGAGAATGGGTACGATCAAACGGCCATTCTTTTGGCCCTTAAACCGGAAGAAATAGCTACCAGAGAGCCGGAACTTCTCCAAAAAGCCCGGGAATTAATGGCCAAATTGCCTTTCGAGGAAATCGACTTACTCATCGTTGATGAAATCGGTAAGGAGATTAGTGGAACAGGGATGGACAGTAATGTCATCGGAAGGGTCGATATTCTTCCCCCCGGCGAATCCCAATCTCCCCAAATCTCCCGAATTTATGTTCGGGACCTGACCGAAAAGACCCAGGGAAACGCTGTAGGAATAGGTCTGGCCGATTTAGTCCATCGCCGCGCGGTTAATAAAATAGACTATAAGGCAACTTATATCAATTGTATTACCAGTGGAAGTCTTGCCAAATGTAAAATTCCCCTGATCTGTGAAACAGACCAGGAGGCTCTGGAGATTGCTTTGTCCGTTCTTGGAATCCATCCGCTGGAAGCGGTAAAGGTGGTTTGGATTAAAAACACTTTAGAGCTCAGCGAAATGAGGGTTTCTGAAGCTTTTTGGAAAGAGGTCCAAAATCTTAAACACGTAACGGCATTGAGCGAACCGGAACCGGTTCAATTAAATTCAGAGGGAAACCTTTTATGAGTGGAAACAAAGAGATGGCTTTACCCTCTTCACTTCGGGCTTGGCTTAGATCATTCCTAACTTGTAGGGATAGGATTGGCTTATTTCCTTATGCCCGGAAAAATAATTCTTACCCCTTCGAAGGGAATAGGCTGTATCCTGTCCATTCCCTCTGAAGCAGTTATCTGTCGGGTAAGGGTGACTTTAGGTGGTCGCCCTTAAGCAGGCAGCCTCCTCTTCTCCTCCCTAACCCCTCTGGCTCCCCTTTCCTCCCAGGGAAGGAGAAAGTGGGACCCAGACCATCCTTAAATTCCCCTTTCCCGATGCGGGAGGGGGTTAGAGGGCTAGGTTAGAAAAAAACCCCTGAAAGAGCTCTCTCCCTCCCCTTTGAGGACTTTATTTTGTAAGCACGTTTTTTTCTGGAGTTGCGTAGCAAACCGAGAAATCGCATAGAATTTCACGTATAAACCTTAGAATCTTAATTAAAAAAATCTTGACATAGATTCTGATGTATGGGACTGTTTTTATTAGATAGTCCTGAGAGGAGGTCCTAGAGAAGTCATATTGAATCAATAGGATAAAAAGACACGTTACGAAATGTGAAATTTTGGTTCAAAGTAATTAAAGGGGGGTACCCCTAAACTTCGTAACGTTTAAGAAACTTAGTAAAGGTAGAAACCCGTTTTCATCGATCCTTTCCATCTCTGTAAAAGATATTGGAGGTCTGGGAAAGCGAGTTTCTGGGGTACCAGAGGGGAGGGAATTTTTAGAGTATGGGTGATATAAATATCCAGGCAAATTACGAGCAGGAGGTTAAGGAGGTAACCTATCCAGGGATAGAGGGAGGACTCACACGACGCCAGTTTATAAAAACTGCGGGATTGATTGCAGGAGCTGCTTTAACGGAGGGGGTTTTGGTTACGACAACTCCAAAGATAGCAGCTCCGGCTATTATAAAGGGAACCAAGTTACACCTTCTGCAATGGAGTAATTTCGTTCCACCGGCCGATGATGAGATCCGCAGGCAGGCAGCCGAATGGGGTAAACAGATGGGGGTTGAAGTGACCATTGAAACCATCAATGCCAATGATTTACAGGCTCGGATTGCATCGGCTATTGAAAGTGGTACCGGACCCGATATTGTACAGATGCTTCATAACTGGCCGTATTTGTATGCCAGTGGGTGTGTGGATGTAGATGATGTTGCCGAGAAAGTAGAAAAGATGTATGGAGGGTTTTACAAGCAGATTCGAGATGTGAGCTTTGTAGAAGGCCGTTATAAAGCGGTACCTTATCATATTGTAGGAGCTGCCATGACCTATCGGGAAGATTGGTTCAAAGAGGTTGGAGCCGAAAAGTTTCCGGATAATTGGGACGAATACAGGAAAGTCGGTAAAATGCTGAAGGATAAAGGGCACCCCTTTGGTCAAACCTTTGGTCATACTTTTGGAGATGCTCCTGCCTTTGCCTATCCGTACTTGTGGAGTTTTGGGGGAAAGGAAGTGGAGGAGGATGGAAAGACGGTTGCTTTAGACAGTAAAGAGACACTGCAGGCAGTCGAATTCATCGTGGCGCTTTGGAAAGACGTTTTTGATGAGACGGGACTTTCCTGGGATGATACCAGTAACAATCGAGCCTTTTTATCCGAGCAGATCTCTTGTACCCTGAACGGGGCGAGTATTTACTTTGTGGCCAAGAAGCAGTATCCAGAGTTAGCCAAACGAATCAATCATGCGGTTATGCCCGCCGGACCGGCCGGGAGATTTCACTATCACGTGACCTTTGAGCACGCCATTATGAAATACTCTAACAACGTAGAGGCTGCAAAGGAATTTATTCTCTTTTTAATGGATAAGCCCAATTTCTATAAATGGTTTGAAATCGCCGAAGGATATAGTGTGGCTCCGGGTCCGGACCATGAAAACCATCCCTTATGGCAAAAGGATCCCCGTATGTTGGCTTTTAAAGATATTGGAAAATTAGGAAAAGCCATTGGTTATCCAGCACCGCCTACCCGAAGTGCCTCGGAGGCTCTCTCCAAGTATATTATTGTAGATGTTTTTGCCAGGGCTATTCAGGGAGAATCGCCTAAAAAAGCAATCGAATGGGGTGCCAGTGAACTTCGTAACGTTTATAAGTCCTGACCTCTGTTGTCTGTTGTTCCCTGTTGTAAGAACGGTAATCCATCGTTTATAGCAAGGAACAACGGACAAAAAAAACGTGAAACCCAATGTAAAATCCGTAGAAAACCAGGTAGAACAAGTCTCAGATTATGCAGACTCTAAACTTACCTCGGTGGAATATGTAGGGCCGGCGGTCAAGGAAATGGGGGAGAAAAAGCGGGGTAAGCTAAAGTCCGGATATCTGGAGCGGGAAAATATCCTGGCTTATGTATTGGTAGCTCCGGCGGTTATTATTCTGGTTCTTTTCATTGCCTATCCCTTTGTTTTGGGGGTGTGGCTAAGCTTAACCGATAAGACGGTTGGGCATGAGGGGCACTTTGTAGGATTACAGAATTTTCGTAATATCTTGAAGAGCCAGATATTTCTACAAACCGTTCAGAATACCTTTGTTTATACCGGAGTTGCCACCGTCTTAAAATTAGTTTTTGGATTGGCACTGGCCCTGGTGCTTAATCGCCACTTTAAATTTAAACGACTGGTTCGGGCCTCCATGCTATTACCCTGGATCATTCCGACCGTTTTAAGTACCCTGGCCTGGTTATGGATGTTCGATGCTACCTTCAGCGTCTTCAATTGGATTCTGGTTCATCTGGGAATTCTCAAGCGTGGCCTTGTTTGGTTGGGAGATCCTCACCTGGCCATGGTTTCGGTTATCATTGTCAACGCCTGGCGTGGAATTCCCTTCTTCGCTATTTCTCTGTTGGCCGGTCTGCAGACAATTTCTCCAGATTTATATGAAGCGGCAGATATAGATGGAGCCGGGAGCTTTGCTAAATTCTGGCATATCACACTTCCCATGTTAATGCCGGTTCTATTGGTCGTTCTTATCTTTTCCGTTATTGTAACCTTTGCTGATTTCCAGGTTGTCTATGTTTTAACCCGAGGAGGACCCTCTAACAGTACGCATCTTTTCGCTACTTTAGCTTATCAGGTTGCTTTAGCCTCTGGAAGACTTGGAGAAGGTGCGGCTATTTCCCTGTTTATGTTCCCCTTCCTCCTCCTGGTCATCATCGTTCAACTCTGGTACATACGAAGGGAGCAGTAAGATGGCAGCGGTCGGTGAAACCTTTACAAAAAAATTGTTTAGCTTTTATATCCCCCTGGTTTTTTTCACTATCCTGATGCTCTTTCCTTTTTATTGGATGTTCATTACCTCCATTAAACCTAATCGAGAGCTCTATAACGTGAAAAGCCTTCCGTTCTGGGTTTTTAATCCAACTCTGGAACACTGGAAATATCTATTTAAAAACACCCTCTTTACCCGATGGGCTTTAAATACACTCTTTATTTCCATTGTCTCCACGGCAATTTCCCTTATTAGTGGCATTATGGCCGGCTATGCTCTGTCTCGATTGAGATTCAAAGGAGCTTCGGCTTTGGGAATCGCTATTTTTATAACCTATCTGGTTCCTCCTACCTTGCTTTTTATTCCCCTTGCTGAGGTGGTTCATAATTTCAATCTACTGGATACGCCCTGGGCCTTAATTTTAACCTACCCTACTTTTTTGATTCCTTTCTGTACCTGGCTCCTTTCAGGTTACTTTAAAACCATACCCAAAGAATTGGAAGAGTGTGCCCGAATAGACGGAGCAACACGTCTTCAGGCCATGATCTGGATTATTTTGCCTCTGGCTACCCCGGGGATCCTATCGGCGGGTATGTTTGCTTTTACCCTTTCCTGGAATGAGTTCATCTACGCTCTGGTGTTTCTCTCCTCTCCTACCCAGAAAACCATCCCGGTAGGTGTGGTCAGCGAACTCATCAAAGGAGATGTCTTCTTCTGGGGCTCTCTGATGGCAGGAGCCTTATTCGGTTCTATACCGGTAGCCTTAATCTATTCATTTTTTGTAGAACATTATGTAACTGGATTAACAGGGGCGGTGAAAGGTTAAGAAGAAGTCCAGAGTCCAGAGTCCAGAGTCAGAAAAGATAGAAGATTTTGGACTTTAGACCTCAGGCTCTAGACATTAGACGTAAAAAATGGCAAATGTTATATTGGAAAAATTAACGAAAAAATTTGATGATGTCATAGCGGTTAACGCTATTGATTTAGAAATCAAAGATAAAGAGTTTGTCGTGTTGGTGGGTCCGTCCGGCTGTGGTAAATCTACGACCCTTCGTATGGTTGCCGGTTTAGAGGAAATAACCGAGGGGAATATTTACATCGGGGGAAGACTCGTTAACGATGTAGCTCCAAAGGATCGGAATATCGCCATGGTATTTCAGAATTATGCTTTGTATCCCCATATGAATGTTTACA
Source organism: Candidatus Limnocylindrales bacterium (assembly GCA_035559535.1). Taxonomy (NCBI): domain Bacteria; kingdom Bacillati; phylum Chloroflexota; class Candidatus Limnocylindria; order Candidatus Limnocylindrales; species Candidatus Limnocylindrales bacterium. The sequence continues at coordinate 71,651 of DATMBG010000021.1, read as the reverse complement.
AAAATATGGCTTTTGGATTAAAGTTACGGAAATTCCCTAAAAGCGAGATTGATGAACGGGTCCGACGGGCTGCAAAAATTTTAGGAATTGAACAGCTTTTGGATAGAAAACCGAAACAACTTTCGGGTGGTCAACGCCAAAGGGTTGCGGTTGGACGTGCCATTGTTCGGGATCCAGAAGTATTTCTCTTCGATGAACCCCTCAGTAACCTGGATGCTAAACTGCGTGTCGCCATGCGCGGAGAGCTGGTTAAACTTCACCATCGCCTGGAAACTACCATGATCTACGTCACCCACGATCAGGTGGAGGCCATGACCATGGGAGACCGAATTGTTATCATGAAAGATGGCCTTATTCAGCAGGTGGGGGCGCCTTTAGAAGTTTATGACCATCCATCCAATATCTTCGTAGCCGGATTTATTGGGAGTCCTCCCATGAATTTCTTCCGAGGTACATTGGTTTCCGAAAAGGATCATTTGTTTATCGATATGAAAAGCTTTAGATTAAAAGTACCCGATGAGCGTAAAAGGCGTTATGAAAAATATATACGAAAAGAAGTAGTTTTCGGAATGCGGCCTGAAGATATCATAGACTCTACCCCGGAAGGGAGAAGTGGGGAATGGGATAAAACAACGGCTGTGGTGGATGTCCTGGAACCTCTGGGAGCAGAAGTTATTTTGGAACTCTCTAAAGGAGAACACTCCTTCACCGCTCGGGTTGATCCTCACACCAGCTCCAGAGTTCACCAGCAGATTACCGTCTACTTTAACATGAGTAAAATGCATCTGTTTGATGCAGAAACCGAAAAAGTTATTTAAAAGATCGACCCTTAGCCGGGTTTCTGGACTGGAGGACTGAAGGAATAAAAAAAGAAGGTCGTAGAGATCGGAATAACCCCTACGACCTTCTTTTTTAGGCCAGAGACTTCCTTTATCCTTTAAATAGCTCCATCCTTATCGGTTTTGGCTACCCGATGGGGTACCTTGCTCGGAAGTCCCGGATTGGCTACGGCCTTGTTCAGTTGTCGTTCCCGTCTGTCCGGCACCACGACCTTCCCCAGCGCCCATGGCTCCGCTAAAGCTCTGGATTTCATGTTTTCCACCAGCGGCTTCTGAAGCCTGGAACTCGATGGTTTGACCCGGTTTTATATCGGTAAGGGATTTCCACTGGGTCCCTTCCCATTTAACTTTGTCGCCCACGTGGAAAGTCATGGTCTCACCTTTTTTCTTGTTTCCCCAGTCTTTATTTAATTCGACGGTAATCGTTTTGTTGGCCGGGTCCACACTTTTCACGGTTCCAGAAATGGTTTTTCCCATTTCACTACCTGTTTGACCCGCTGCAGGCTGCTGCTGACTGCCGGGTTGTTGGCTGCTGGGCTGTTGACTACTCGGGGCACCGGGTTGTTGGCTTGAAGGTTGCTGAGCATAGCCGATCCCTGCCCAGATTGTAGCAACGGCTAAAGCCAAAACAATTATAGCAAATTTCTTCATCATACTGAACCTCCTTATATTGGAAACTTCCAAGTCTCAAGCAAAAGGGCTTTTGCCTGGACTCGTTTTAATAAATTAAATTGAGGTGTTACGCACATCTCCGAGTATTAAATAGTTAACCTATTTAATACTCAATTCACTAAATAAAGCAATATTTATACCAGTTTTTCTCATAAAAGATAGTTTTGGTTGTTTCAAAGGTATTCCCTTCATAGGATCTAAGTATATTAAAATTAAGAACTTTTATATTCAGATGAAATATACAAAATTAAAGGTAATAAAATCTTTATGGGATAATGAAACTAAAAAGGGTAAAATATTACCTGATTTATTCTCTCCCCTGAAATAAGAAAATAACTATAATAAGATCCGAGAAAAATTTATAAATCTTCTTCTTCCTATCTTAAAAATGGGTATGCTTTAACCCTCTCTTACCCCCTTAACGTAAAGAGCAGTCCAGAACTCTTCAGATCCAGCTGATTAACGGAAGGAGAACCCTCTGCTTTAAGATATTTTAGTTAAATTTAAGATAATTATTTAAAGAAAAGATATTTATATAATATTATATGACTTGCTCCTCAGAAACAGTAGTTCCACTTCAGGTGAAGAAATGGATAAGAAATGTACGTTTCTATGCTGTCTGGGTTAGGATAGCTAAAAGTGGACTCTTTTAAGAAGGAGTTAGAAATCCTCAGAATACTTCCTCCAGTGCTTTTAAAAATAACAGAATCATAGGGGTTTGGGGACGAATTATCGTGACACTTCCCCTGATGGCTTCGATGAGCGCTTTTCAACTGCCTGGCGTGAAGACCGCGATCTTTTCTTTACGCTTCTAGAGCACTCGGAAACTGAGCAGGACTCGTCTTTATCTGTATATGCACCGGAAGCCGTTGCCATCCATCCGATACGGGCTGCAACCCGGGGTATCAGCTTATTTCAACGGCGCAAAAGCCTGTTCAATGCACTTTTGTATAAAAAATATCCCCAGTTATATCGTCAGCGCATCCCAAATACCCCACCCTGGCATTACTATGGTATAGTAGGTTCCTTACTGGGAATGCTTCTGGGTTTATTGAACAACCGGATTCGACTTATATTAAGTGCAACTGGCCTTTGGGTATCGATGACAGGACGTTTTTGTATCCAACGTTTACATCAAACTTCACATGTTCCCGATCTTGTGGTAGAAGTGATTATAACCTCCGCATTGATTCCGCCACTTGCAATCTTTTGGAGAATTTGTGGAGCATTTAAATTTCGCGTGTTTTTTCTATAGGCCTGGTGACCGGTTGGCAGAAAATTTGCGAACTTATATACCAAAATCCTTTAGTTACAAGCATCTCCACTATCCTAAAGGAAGCTGTGCAAAAATAAGGAGAAGAGCCATGCCAGGAGAAGAGACCAAAACCGTTAGATCGATGGGTAATATAGAACGACAAAGACGGCTTCCCATAGGAGCGGAAGTATTACCCGAAGGAGGGGTTCATTTCAGGGTTTGGGCTCCCCGTTGTCGGAAGGTGGAGGTCATTCTAGAAGGAGGTCCTGGGTACAGATCCGACAGGGTTTTCTTCCTTGAATTAAAGCCTGAGGCATCGGGTTATTTTTCAGGATGGGTTCCCGAAGCGGGAGACGGGACGCTTTATCGTTACCGGCTCGATGGAAGAGATTTCTTATATCCAGATCCGGCTTCTCGTTTTCAACCCGAAGGACCCCACGGCCCATCCCAAGTGATTGATCCTGGGGGGTTTCCATGGACGGATAAAGAATGGCAAGGTATTCGCCTTGAAGGGCAGATCCTCTACGAAATGCACATAGGAACTTTTACCCGGGAAGGGACCTGGGAGGCTGCAAGTCGTGAATTACCGGAGTTAGCAGCCCTGGGTATTACTGTACTGGAAATCATGCCTATTGCAGAATTTCCAGGGCGCTTCGGTTGGGGTTATGATGGAGTAGATCTGTTTGCACCGACCCACCTCTATGGGAAACCAGACGACCTTCGTCGCTTTATCGACCGTGCCCATGCCGTTGGAATTGGGGTCATCCTGGATGTGGTTTATAATCATTTGGGACCCGATGGGAACTATTTGGGTCAGTTCTCTAAAGATTATTTTACGGATCGTTATAAAACCGACTGGGGGGAAGCCATCAATTTCGATGATGAGAACTCCGGTCCTGTACGAGAGTTCTTCATTGCCAATGCAGGCTATTGGGTCGATGAGTTTCACTTTGATGGATTACGGTTGGATGCCACCCAAAATATATATGATAAATCGCCCGATCATATCCTTGCAGCCATAACCCGGCGGGTTCGAGAAGCTGCTCGAGGTCGTTCAACGCTTGTCATTGGAGAGAACGAGCCCCAGCAGGTAAAGCTCCTACGACCCCAGGAACAAGGCGGTTATGGGATAGATGCCCTATGGAATGATGATTTCCACCACACTGCTATGGTAGCCATGACCGGACACAACGAGGCTTATTACACCGACTACCTGGGCACGCCCCAGGAGTTTATCTCCGCCGTTAAATGGGGTTTCCTTTATCAAGGCCAGTACTATTCCTGGCAGAAAAAACGTCGAGGGACTCCAACTTTTGGATTAAAACCGGCTGCCTTCATCACCTTTATCCAAAACCATGATCAAATAGCAAATTCCGGGCGTGGTCTCCGTTGCCATCATCTAACCAGTCCTGGTCGTTATAAGGCCATAACGGCTCTTATGCTCCTGGGGCCTGGGACTCCAATGCTTTTTCAAGGCCAGGAGTTTGCTGCCTCGAGTCCATTTTTCTATTTTGCGGATCATAAAGAAGAGCTTGCTAAACTTGTTTGCAAGGGTCGTGGGGAATTTCTTAAACAGTTCCGAAGTCTGGCCCTTCCCGAGGTACAGGCTTGTCTTCCCGATCCCGCCAATCCTGAAACCTTCGAGCGCTCGAAGCTAAATCTATCTGAACGCCAGAGCCATGCCGAGATATATGCCTTACATCGGGATCTTTTGAAACTTCGGCGTCAAGATCCGGTCTTTAAAGCCCAGCGTAAAGGAGGTGTGGATGGAGCCGTACTGGGGGCCCAAGCTTTCGTCCTGCGCTTTTTTGGAGATAAGGGAGATGATCGACTTTTACTGGTTAATCTGGGTCGAGACCTGCATTTTGATCCGGCTCCAGAGCCTTTGTTGGCCCCTCCGGAGGGCATGCTTTGGGAGATTCTGTGGTCTAGTGAGGATCTTCGTTACGGAGGAGGAGGTACGGCACCCCTGGATACGGAAGAAAACTGGCGGATTCCCGGAGAAGCTGCCGTTGTTCTGGCCCCAAAAATGAAAATACCCTCTGAAGATGAAGAGAAATCCAGAAGCTAGAAGTTAAACGTCAACACTCTGATTTACGTCAAGCTTCTGGCATCTGATTTCTACATTCTAACTCCCCGTTATGGAGAACTTAATTCTTAAATTACCATGGTCCGGATCCGGTAATGCCGATCCAGAACTTCTCTTAACCCGTGAATGGCTGGTAACTAACGGACTTGGCGGTTATGCTTCAGGTACCCTGGCTGGGGCTATTACCCGACGTTATCATGGACTGCTGATAGCCGCACTTCCTGCTCCCCTTGGACGGAGAGTCATGCTGAGTCACTTGTCGGAGTTAGTCAGGCTTCCAGATGGAACTATCCTACGATTCAGTGGGGAGGAACGACTCGATGGAATATTAGAATTACACGGAATTGAATATTTAACGGAGTTCCGACTCGATGCAGGTTTGCCCGTCTGGCGCTACGAAGTCGGAGGATTTGTGATCGAAAAGCGGATTTTCCTTCCCCACATGCAGAATACGGTGTACATCCATTACAGTTTGATTTCTGGAGACGGTACTATTCGGCTAAAGCTTCGTCCGTCGGTTCATTTCCGTTCTCACGATGCCCCGGTCAGTGAACTACCTGCAGAGCCTTATACCTTAACGGCTGTAGAAGATCGCTATGAGTTGGCCGAAAATGCTCAGACTCCTCCGTTACGGATGAAATTATACGGTCAGAGGGGAGCCTTTACCCTGGATGGGAAAAAACTTCAGAATATCTTCTATCGTGTCGAAGCCCGCCGGGGGTATGAAGCTACGGGGGATCTCTGGAGTCCGGGGTATTTTCGGGTTGATTTAACTAAAGACCAGCCGGCGACTTTGGTTGCTTCAACCGGAGCCTGGGAAACCATCTTTGCCCTTAAACCCGAAGAGGCTTTGGAAGCCGAATATGAACGTCGACGGCGACTGATTTCCATGGCCCATCCCAAAGCCCAAACAGGTCTGGCCGGGGAGCTTGTCTTCGCAGCCGATCAATTTATCATTACCCCCGCCGGTCGAATCGAAGATGCTGCACGTGCCCGTGCTTCTGGGGATGAAGTACGTACCATCATTGCCGGTTATCATTGGTTCACAGACTGGGGGCGAGATACCATGATCAGTCTGGAAGGATTGACCTTAACAACCGGACGTCACCTGGAAGCCGGCTACATCCTTCGTACCTTCTCCCACTATATTCGAGATGGGCTCATCCCGAACTTATTCCCCGAGGGAGAGAAAGAAGGTCTCTATCATACTGCCGATGCAACGCTTTGGTTCTTCCATGCCCTGGATCGTTACCTTGAAGTCACCAACGATTACGAAACCCTTACGCTCATCCTTCCTAAACTTCTCGATATTGTTGAACACCATCTTCGGGGTACCCGGTTTGGAATTCATGTCGACCCCAAAGATGGGCTTCTCTCTCAAGGGCAGGAAGGATATCAACTGACCTGGATGGATGCCAAGGTAGGAGATTGGGTCGTAACCCCTCGTCGAGGCAAGGCGGTGGAAATCAATGCCCTTTGGTACAATGCCCTACGTCTTTTAGAAGAATGGACCCGTAAAGGACTCGGAGAGGAAGTTGCCCACTCTCTAGCTCAACATGCCGAACAAGCCTATCGCTCCTTCAACCAACGCTTCTGGTATGAAAAAGGAGGATATCTCTATGACGTGGTGGATGGGGAACAGGGTGATGATCCGGCTTGCCGACCTAATCAGATATTTGCCATTTCGCTTCGCCATCCCATTCTCGATCCGGCAAAATGGAAGCCTGTCCTGGAGGTGGTACAGAAGCGTTTGCTGACCCCGGTAGGACTTCGTTCACTCGCTCCGGACCATCCAGACTATAAACCAACCTATGATGGTGACCTTCGTGCCCGGGATGCCGCCTATCACCAGGGAACGGTTTGGGCCTGGTTGATCGGACCCTTTGTGGATGCATGGCTTAAGGTATACCCTGAAGATCGTAAGGGAGCCCGGCGTTTTCTCCAGGGATTTATGCCCCATTTAAGGGAAGCCTGCATCGGTTCCATTAGCGAAATCTTCGACGCAGAACCTCCCTTCACACCCCGAGGGTGTGTGGCTCAGGCCTGGAGTGTAGCCGAGGTACTCAGATGCTGGGTGAAAACGACAGAATAGTCCTGAGTCTGTAATGTTAGGGGATCATTCCAGTAGATCAAACGTCTCGTTTGATGGCTAGAATTCTACGATTATGTCCAGTTGCCCATCGACCTTGAGAGCCTTCACAGCAACGCTGAGGTCAGAAGTATAAACAAATTTTAAATCGATGGAAGCCTGACCAAGTCTCAGTCGACGAACCTCGATAGGATGGACAAAATCCCGAAGTATAGGACGTACAATTCGGAGTCGATGATCCAATGCTTCCGGTACTAAACCTTAAAGAACTCTCAAGAGGGGGCCTTAACTTAAGCCCCTTGAGGCTTTGTCTTGGAAAATTTTTGAAAAAATGAGGCCCCAACCGTTAAATAATCCTTCATTATTGTGTCTATATCCATAAAGAAAAAATAAGACCTTCCTATAAGGCTTCTAGAATCCTTAGCGGGAATTCAAAGGAGATTATGGAGGGTGGTAATTATTAAGGAGGTATTTATGCGCTACCTATATGGAATACTGACTATGATAATCCTTCTAAGCAACACACTTTCCTACGCGGGAACCGTGGATCCGGCCCTGGTTGGAAGTTGGCTTACCAGTAAAGATGACCAGACCAGAGGAACGAAGTTTCGTATTCTCTGGGTTATTCGTCCGACCGGTGAGGCGTCCGTTAACCTTGTCACCGAAGAGACCGGGTTCCTCATTACAAACCCGGAAAGTTGGGCGGTAAGGGTTCCCAATAAGCCTGGGGATCTTGCCCATGGCAAATATGCTGTGAAGAGTACCAATGCCTTTTCGACCCAGGAAGCCGGATCCCCTTATGATGAAATTCAATGGACCCGGATTCCGTCCGGAACACGACCGTCGGGTATAGATCCTATTTTTTTAGATAAGGTTTTGGCTGCTCCTCAAGGAGGGTCTCCGCAAAATCCATTAAATTCGGCCCTGGTGGGTCTCTGGCAGGCAAGTGTAGTAAAGGACGGTATTCCGTTGACCCTGGTTTGGCGGATCAGTCCAAATGGCCATTCGATTCGTGTCATTTCGAGTGCAGAAGTTAAGATGCATGTGGAAGCCGACAATGGGCAGTTGAAGATGATACCGGTTGATGGACCGATCACAGAAGCTACCTATGAAATTCTTCAGGCCGATAGGTTGGAGATGACCGATAAGGAAGGTACTATACTATGGGTCCGTGTGGGTAAGAAAGATTCCTCAAAGTTACAACCTTCGGAAACTACTTCGGCCATTGTCGGTCCGGTTGAGCCGTCAGTGGTGGGTATCTGGGAACTCAAGGTACCCAATGCAAGGGGTGTGGCACGCTGGATATGGGAGATCCAATCTGATGGTACTTACAACTTCCGAAGTGAAGGGCCCGGCTCTCCGGCCCCCCATAGCGGAAGTGTTACGATCAAGGACGGACATTGGAGTTTAAAGTCAACCCACGGTTATACAGATGAGGGCACTTATCAATTGCCGGATACAGACACGCTGATAGCCACAGGTAATCTCGGCACAGGTGTGTGGCGACGAAGTAGTGAGATACAGACGAACCTCAAGGAACCAGATAGAGACGACAGGTCTTTTCCGTCCCCACCGAAACCAGGGATGGCGCAGTCGACCCTACCTGAAAGGGGATCTACTTCCGATGCGATTCAAAGTCAGCCCTCGACCCCCAGTACCGAGGCAACCACCCATGCCCGCACGCTCTTTGAGCAGGGCAAAGAACTTTATCTCGCCGGGGACTATGCAGCGGCCGCACAACGGTTTCTGGAGGCGGCAAAACTGGGTTATGATCAGGCTCAATTACAGATAGGGTATCAATATGAGTACGGGGAAGGAGTCCTCCAGAATTACACCGAAGCAGCTCGGTGGTATCAGCTCTCGGCCCGGCAGGGTAACGCTACGGCGCAGAGCAACCTGGGTGCCCTTTACGAAGATGGCAAGGGGGTACCCGAGGATTGGATGACCGCTGCCTATTGGTATGCCTTGAGTGCCAGGCAAGGCCATGACCTGGGCGAGTTCCGCTTAGGACGCGCTTACGAGTATGGTATGGGGGTTCCCCAGGATCGTAACACCGCCATCTTCTGGTACGATAAAGCCGCAGCACACGGCCACGCCCAGGCAGCCTATATGGCCCGGCACCTGCGACAAATCCTGAGCGTTACCTTCCGTACAGAGGAGGAACGGCAACTCATCGGGTTTCGTACTTATCGAGATCCCAGAGGCAGGGTATTCCGAAACGAAGCTGAGCGCTTTAGCTATTTGATGGGTGAGCGGCAGGCCAATGACGCTGCAGACGCCTGGCTCGACTACGATAGCAGAAAAGATGAGTACGATCGTTGTCGGAACGCGGGTCGAAGTGGTTGTATCGAGCCAATGCCTCCCGCTTTCCCCAGGCCGTAATCCCTGAAAGGAAAGAGAATTTCTACGTCTACCAGATCTGCCTAGACACTCTACCAGGCCCTCTGGACTGATTTACTAGTACTCGATACCCAGTACTCTTAAATCAGTGTTATTAAAAAGGAGATTTCTATGTATTGTTCCACCTGTTTCCGTCCTAATCCGGCTGACGCTGAAGTATGTATCCATTGTAAACAGAATATAGGTTACTTATACGACCGGGTATTTGTCGGCCAGCAGTTTATCTTTGTCCAGGCCGATAACGAACACCCCGTGACGTTAGAGGTAGATGGAACCCTTCAAACCTACTGTGCGACTACGATCCTTTCGCTCCACCGGCACGGGGTGAGTTTCGGGGATAACTCGGGCGGCGGTAAAACAAGGGGACAAGAGGGATCATTACCTGATCGGCCTCGACTTCCCTGGCCTTCGCTTAAATTACTGACCGTGGTGACCGACCGTAAGATTTACCGAACCGGTAGCGAGGCAGCTCTGTTCATTGTTGCACCGGATATGGCGGAGGATGAAGCCGCTGTTGAGATCCAACTGGCCGGACAAAAGGTGTATGAGGCAAAGGTAACTCTCAATCCAGGAGGTCTGGCTTTGCATCGTTACCCAGATCTAAAAGAAGGGGAGTATAAGGCCATCGTTACCTTATCCGATAATACCCAGGCTGAATGTACCTTCAGTGTAGCCGAGTTTACCCTTTCCCCCCTTCTGGCTATCCTGGAAACATATCAGTATACAGGACAATATCTTACCTTCACCCTCAAGCTATTTTTGCTTTCCACACCCTATTCGGGTCCGGTGGAGCTTGGATTGCAATGCCAGGTTTGTAGTGAATGCGTAGTAGCCGTGCAAAAGGTAAAGGCCAAAAAGGGTATCGTTCGGGGTCAATTTAATCTTTCAAATCATAGTGGTCCGTTCCATGTACAAGTCATCACGCCAGAAGGTCATACAGCGCTTGTTTCGTTTCCGGGAACCGGTGTCAAAGAACGAAAACCTATCCCGATCAACCTGCTGGGTCAGACGGCCAGGATGGGGTTGATACCCTGGGAGAACGCTCAGCCTTTGCGGGGCTTTTATGTCGGTTTGGGTGAAGTTAACAGGACTCCCCTGGTCCTGGAAAGTATCCAGGCAGTCAGAGGCAGACTGCAGGTGGTTACAGACCTGTTAACGACCCAGCTCATCGTCTTCAACCCACGTACCGGAATCAGCCAGGTAATCGACCGGGCCGACCTCAAACAGGGTGAAACCCTCGAGTTTGACGCCGAAGCACCCTATACCCTGTTCACGGTTGGGGCATTTACCCGAGAAAAACCCTTTGAGGGTTGGGGCGTTGTGATCAAGCCACTGGCGTTTGAAGCCATGCTAACCGTGCCGGCCACTGCACAGCCCGGTGAAGAAGTTACAATCCACCTTAAAACAACATGGGAGAATGGTGGAGAGGTTCAGGATCCAAAATCGGGGACTGAAAATGGTGATCTTCCTTCCTCTATCTCCCCTGTTGGGTCTTCCATCCATCCACTTTTTTGTCTGCTTCTGGTCTACGACGCCCGACTGGAACACGAGAGCCTCCTCCCCAAACTCGCCAAAAGGATTTACGAAAGCATCCGAGAGGCGACCCATAGTTTGGCTGCCGGGTCGGTATCTAACCTACAAGACGAGGACTTAGTTCTACCTGGTGACCTTGATTTCCTTATTATGGAGCCCGACATCATTATGAGCTTTCAAAAAGATTTCTCTCTGCAGTCCGACATCAGCCCGGCGGGGGCTGCGCGTGAGTTAGACTTCCTCATGACTACAGACAAGCTACCGGAGGTAATGGTAGCTCCTATCCGCATGGAGTTCCCTGAGATGGTCCACCTGGAGCTACTTTGCCTGAATGGTCAGGTTTCACGCAAGGTCAAATTGGGGGATCAGATTGGTACCTGGCGTGTGCGGGCTTACTTATTCCAGGAGGTAGACTACCGCGAACTCACTTCGGATATTCAAGTGGATAAACCACTATATGCTGAGTTGGATCTACCCACCATTGCCAGTGTCGGAGATGCTATTACCGCCGCGGTTCATTATCATACCCGCGAGCCTGCTGATCTGATTATTGCCACGCCTTTTGATAGAACCCAAACTCGGGTCCAGGGTGAGGGTACGGAATGCATCTTGATCAAAGGCCCAGGTCGTGTGGAGGTTCGCATTGAAAATCAGACCGGATCAGATTGGAGTGTTCGTGCCATAGATGGACCCGGGGTGCAGAAGGTGACGGCTTCCCGGTTGATGATCCTGGACCAGGGTCAGACCGTCCAGGGTGAGCGGGTGGTCGTTTACCCTTCCATGGGACCGGTACTGAGGGACACTGTTACTGCCCTGATTCACTACCCCTTTGGCTGAGCAGAGCAGACCGCAAGCGCCCTGTATGGGCTGGCCGTAGCCTATTGTGGCATTGTTAGCGGGGTGGTACCTGGGGACTTGCCTGCTACCCATGGCCGTATACTTGCAGGCCTACACCACCTGTCGACATTCCAATATCCCGACGGTTTATATTCCCTCTGGTGTGGGGGACAGCCTGAAATAGACATTACAGCACGTGTGGTACACCGTCTGCTGGGGTTGCGAGATCTACCATTTCCTCTGGCCGAGACCATGTTGAATAAAGCCAAAGGTGCTTTGCTCAGAGCCGGGTATCGGGATAATGCACTTCTACTTTTGGATATGCATTTCCGTAGGGAGATGTCTGGCCCGGAAGACGCAGTTGCCTACTACTTTGCCGGCAATAACCAACGCGATATATCTTTACAATTTTTGCGCCGGACCGTTCAGCGAGAAGGGGACAAGGCCTACTGGAAAGCAAAGTCGGCCTGGGGCGGTAATCTAGAGGTAACTGCCGATGTTGCCAGAGTAATGTACCATGCCGGGGATGAATTATTTCGTCCGGCGTTTACCTTTGTTACCAGCAGGCTAATCAACGGCATGCTATACTCCACGGCCGATACCCGAGCATTGGTAGAATTGCTGGCCTTTCTTCGGTTTGACCCATCCCCTCGGGCGGTGATAGACGGGAAGGAAGTCATATTGAAGGATGTTACCATAGGTCAGGAAGTCACAGCCCTCAACGATAACCTGATGGTGCGGATAGATGAAGAGATCGAGATCAATCACCTGGAGCCACGGGCTCATTTCCAGTTTGCGGTTAAACTGACCAAGGCCCGGCTTCGCGTGGGTGAACGGGTCCAGATCACCATTACCCCCAGAGAGCAGGCTCTTGCTCCGCTGGTACGGCTTTTCTTGCCCGGTAACCTGGCCTTACTCAAAGGAGGAGCCAACGCACAAACCGCTTACCTCCCTATCGAGCGAGAAGAACTCACGGTCGATGCCGTTGCTATCCGTCCGGGGTATGGCAGGCTTTATATATCCGTTCACGACATGTATGATGCAGAAAAAGTCGGGACGATCCCGGGTATTGAGATCAGGGTAAAGTAATCGGATCCGATTTGAGGGCCGGGTACTGAAAAACCGGTTGGGTCAATTGATCTTTAAATTTACACCCATTAAGAATAAATATGGAGAGGTATTCGGTGGGGAAGACCTGGATAAGGATCCATGGCGATCTGTTCCCATAAACTATGGATTTATACCCCTTCGATATTGAAATCCAGTCGCAGATAGAAGGGCGTTCTATAGGGGGGAAGCGTATCATCTTCCAGGTTTGAGGTATCTGCAAGCCGGTAGGACGGGCTACTCTAGATGAGTTAAGAACGGCTGTAGAGCATCTGTAACACCTCTACAGTCGTTCTCAAAGGGGATTATCCGCCCAGGGTGATGTCCTGTTCCTGATACCAGCGAAGGGCATCTAAGAATTCCTCTAGAGTCATGTCCGGCCAAAGAGTATCGATGACATACATATCTGCATAGGCACATTGGATCGGCAGAAAGCCGGAAAGACGACGACGTCCACCCCAACGTACAACAAGATCCACGCGTGAAACATCCCCGGAAGCCAAAGCCCGTGGTATTCCAGAGTAGGAAAGGGTATTGTTGGTTCGTGCATGTTCCAGAGCTGACAGGAGATCCCATTGCCAGCCATAGTTTACCAGCAAATTAACCCGAATATCTCCCTGGGTCCGTTGTTTTGTAAAAGGCCGAAGGGCATCTGGAAAAACGGGAGAGTCCGAATCACCCACGACCAGCAAAGCCGCACCCACTTCAATGGCAGAGAAAACAAACTTTACGCAGGCCTCTCGAAACTTCTCGATTTGTTCGGACGGTCGATGTACATTCTCCTTGGTGAAACCATAAACCGAAGCTTCTTTAATTCCCAGTTCCCGACAAAGATTCAGGAGACGAAGTCCGGGCTCAATTCCAGCCTCATAACCTTCCTGCTGCGCAAGACCTCGCTTCTTTGCCCAACGACGGTTTCCGTCTGGAATAATACCTACATGTTGAGGAAGGCGAGAAAACTCCTTTTGCCTTTTCGCTGTCGTTTTCAATTTTTATATCCTTTTTACAAGAATACTCCTCTGGCATTCAAGATGAATACCATAGCAGTTATTTTGTAAAAATACGGTTAAAGATAATCCATTAAAGTATGGTAGAGTAGGATAGAAGCCTACACAAAGTTATGCTAATCTAAGATTATAACTTCGCGTGGCGAGATCAATGGGAAACTTACCGTTCTTTACCTCAGGTATTAGGAAATTAAATCAAAGGTTATGATCCATAGGGATTCTACGATGATTAGGAGGTCAGGTTTAATTTAAACGAAGAAACTCCCCTCTTTCTTCTTAAAATAAGATTTAAGTTGTTAAAAGTATCAGGCGGGAGATGGACGAGCCGGTTCAGGGAGGATGAAGTAATTATCCCTCTGGATGGGGAGGATATCCAGGACCGTTTCCCTGACTTTCTTATTGGCGTGTGGCCTACTCCAACTCCAGAATAGACCCTTTCCTTTCCCTCTGAAGAGGTTGCCTCCTGGGGAGGAGCTGTTCCTATTTTACACCCTATTTCAATACCGATCTGGTATTATCTGTGCTTTTACCCTTTTTGGATTTGTTTAAATGGTAAGGTTTAGATCTACCCCTTCGAAAACCCGTACCTCTTGAGAAACCTTCATAAATCAGGATCTTTACATATTTCTGGTCTTAAATTCAAGGGGGTTTAGCTGGTATTCTCTTCCTTTTTGATTGGGGTACGTCCCATGGTACTTGCCAGGCCTTGACGGTAATTCCGTACATTAATATGGTATTTCTTAATGATTTTCCTGAAATTACTTTTATCTAATCCAAGCTCTCTGGCTGCGGCTCCCACATTGCCCTTGTATTTGATCAGAATCCAGTCTAAGAGTTCCCTATGGAAGTTTTCAATGGCCTGTTCTTTTAACTCCTGATAGGTCTTTTTTAGAAATCCTTGATCCTTTTTATCCCAGGATGGATTGAGAATAGCATTTTCAGCTATGGTCTGAGGTAAGGAACTTAAGGTAATGGTATCGGTCTCTTCAAAAACCACGGCCCGTTCGATGATATTTTCAAGTTCTCTTACGTTACCGGGCCATTGATAATTCGTAAGGGCCTGCATGGCCTCTGGGGAGATTTTGACTTTCTTTCCCAGGCGCTCACAGGTTTTCTTTAGAAAGTGATTGACCAGCAACTGGATATCATCCCGTCTTTCTCTGAGTGGAGGTAAAACGATAGGGATTACATTGAGTCGATATAACAAATCCTGTCTAAAATTTCCTTTTTTGACTTCTTCTTCCAGATTTTTGTTGGTAGCGGTAATAATTCGGACATCTATTTTAATTGGATTATCCCCTCCGACCCGGATGATCTCTTTTTCTTGAAGAACCCGCAGCAGTTTCACCTGAGTACTCAGGGAGACTTCTCCGATTTCATCCAGGAAGATCGTTCCTTTATTGGCCAGCTCAAACTGTCCCTTCTTTTGTCGGTCTGCTCCGGTAAAAGCTCCCTTTTCGTGGCCGAATAGCTCACTTTCGATCAGAGTTTCTGGAAGTGCAGCACAATTAACGGTTCTTAGGGGGCCTTTGGCTCGTGGGCTATTGTAGTGGATGGCTTTAGCGATTAATTCCTTTCCGGTCCCGCTTTCTCCCTGAATTAAAACCGTAGAATCAATCTGGGAGACCTGTTCGATAATCTTAAATACCTGCAGCATTTTGGGACTATATCCAATGATATCCTTCTTGAATTTGTAGCGTAGTTCCAGTTCTTTATTTTTCCGTTCTAATTCTTGGGTAGCTCTCTGGAGTTCTTCCTCCTTCTGCTCAACGGTTAATTCCAGTTTCTTCTCTTTAGAAAGATCTCTTGAGATATTGACAAATCCGAAAGGTTTTCCGTTTTCATCCTTTCTCAGGGTAAATACTGCATGCACCGGGAAAATTTCCTGATTCTTTCGAACTCCTTTCATTTCCCCTTCATAGCGTCCGGTTGTAACAATGGCTTCGATCATGTTCTGGATTTGCTCAGGCTCATTAAACTCCTTCGTAAATAAGATACCTATGGGTTTTCCGATAACTTCCCCTGCTTCATAAGCAAACGTCCGTTTCCCCCCTTCATTAAAAGTCAAGATAGTCCCTTGCAAATCGCCGGTCAGAATAGAATAATCGGACCAATCCATAATACTGCTGAGAAAATTATTGGCCCGGATGAGATCGTTATTCTTTTCTCTGAGTTGCTCATTGGCCAGTTCCAACTCCAGATTCTTCTCTCTTAATTCATCCCGGCTCTTTTTGAGACGAACCAGAACCTTGACCCGAGCCCTGAGTTCTTGAGCTTCAAACGGTGATACAATATAATCATCTCCTCCAACTTCCAACCCCCTTACAATACTCTCTGTATCTCGATAGATGGCAGTTGTAAACAAAACTGGAATATCCTGGGTCTTGGGATTTTGTTTAAGTCTCCTGCAAATCTCAAATCCATCCATTTCCGGCATGTTTACATCGAGCAGGATACAATCCGGTAACTCCTCTTCAGCCTTCTTAAGAGCTTCTTCGGCCTGAGTCTCCGTGAGGATTTCATAGTTGTCCTCTTTTAATTTGACCGTCGCAGAAAATATATTGTCTCTTCTATCATCGACGATTAAGATTTTTGCCATAACTATCTTAATTGCCAGTCGTCCGTTATCTGTTGTCCCCTGTTACTCTTTACCTGTTTAAACGAACCCTGTTTAGTCAGAAAGAATTCTTTCACTGTCAGGGCCAAAGATTCCAAGGATATGGGTGTCAACATAAAATTTTCTGATCCCCAGGATTTTTTGTCCTTGTAATTAAGAGATTCTAAGGAACTTAATAGGGTCAAGCTGATAATCCTGCCATGAACAACGGACAATAGATGACTAACAACAGATTGGGTTAAGCCAATAGGTTACTTTATCTAACAAATCCGAGTCCTGGATCGGTTTTGTAATATAATCATTATACCCCATTTTTATCCATTTGTTTCCCTGTTCTTCTTTAGAACCTGAGGTAATCGCCAGGATAGGAATTTCCCTAAATGCTTGGATTTCTCTAAAAGCTTTAAGGATCGTGTGTCCATCTCGATCTGGAATCGACACATCCACCAGGATTAAATCAGGTTGAACCTCCAGATTCTTATAACATTCTTCTGGTCTGTGGTCTGGGATGATAACCTGGATGTTCCTGGTTGCCAGGAGGAACTTGATCGCATACTGGGTAGATATAACATCTTCTATCAATAGAACTTTGCGACCCTGGTCATTCTTAAGTCTGAGTTCAAATTTTCGAAATCTGGCTTCTACATTTTTCTCCCCTTCTAGGATATAGGCCAGGGCTTCAGGACTTATCTGATCTTCACAGGTAGGGATAGTAAACATAAAGGTGGAGCCTTCTGCAGGCTCACTGTTAAGCCAGATCTCTCCTTCTAAGATTTGAACCAGTTTTTTACATATGGCAAGGCCTAACCCCGCTCCTTGATAGCGACGGGCCCTGGAAATATCCACCTGGATAAACTCTCCAAATATGGCTTCTTGATGCTCTTTCGAAATTCCGATTCCGGTATCCGATACAGAAAATTGAATATATGGTCTTTGGGTATCTTGCTGGAGGCGTCTTTTGACCCCAAGAACCACCAGTCCTTTCTCTGTAAATTTAACTGCATTGCTGGCCAGGTTTAAAATAATCCTTTTGATTTGCTCTTCATCACTGTAAATCACAGGGGGTGTAGATGTATCCACTTCAACAAAGAAGTGTAACCCCTTTTCTTGGGTCATGGGATAAATGATCTCCACAACCTCCTCGATGAGGCGATTAACTACAAAAACCCGGTGATTTAACTTCATCTTTCCAGCCTCTATTTTAGCCAGATCCAGGAGATCATTGATCAACTCCAACAAGTCTTTGCCATTTTTGAAGATGATCTTTAAATATTTTTCCTGATCCTGGTTGAGTTCTCCGGGGATCTTGCGAATCAGACCTTCTGACAGGGACAGGATGGAGTTCAAGGGGGTTCTCAACTCATGGGACATGTTGGCCAGGAAAGCCGATTTGAGTCGATTGATTTCTTCAAGTTTTTTATTCATTTGCTGAAGTTCAAAATTCTTAGTCTCCAATTCCTCAGTTCTTTCCTTAACCATTCTCTCCAGCTTTGAGTAAGAGCCTTCAATCTCTTGAGCCATTTCAGAAAAAGCCCTGGCCAGGGTCGTTACCTCCGTAGGAGCAATGAGGCTTCGGGAGGAGACTTTTCTATGTCCCAGGTTGCTGATGAAGGATTTAGCCTCTGCTTCTAATTCTTTAATAGGCTGTGAGATCGTTCTGGAAAGTAAAATACTGATAAAGATAGAAAATCCACAGATTCCAAAGATCCAGAAAGCCAGTCGTTGATAAATAACTTGAATTTCCGAGTAGATTTCTTGTAAGGATTGCTCAATAAGAACTTTCCATCCTAGAGGGCGAAGAACCTGGAACCCAACCAGACGGATGGCCGACTCCGGTGAGACCCTCTCCTTCGCTTCATCGAGCTGATACTGAAAAACTTCAGATTCTTCTTTAAGAGCCTGGGTTATAAGTTCTGTGTTTCCCAGATCCTTGAGGGCCCAATAACGTTTTGGATTACTGGAACTGATCACCCGATTTCGTTCATCTACCACGATAATTTCCCGGTCTTTATCGGTTTTAAATTTGTCGATGAAATGATTGATAACCTTCAGGTTCAGTGTTCCCCCGATAAAAGCCATCATTTGCCCTTTTTCGTCTAGAACCGGACTAACGATTACAACCGTCGGTTCAAAACCTCCTTCTATGGCAAAAAATACCTCTGAAATCGTGGTATTTTTCGTTTGGACAAGCTGCTTATAATAATCCCGGCTACTAAAGTTCATCACCTCTGAAGCACTGGAACTCGGTTTTATTACCATGACCTGGCCGGAGGCATCTGCCAGATAAACAGCGGAAAATCCTTGATACTCCTTGTAAGCCGTTTCGATCAGGTTTTCAATTTCTGGGGAAGGCGCCAGATTTTTTCTGGATTCAAGCTGCTTGACCAGGGTCTGGAGCCCTTCCATATGGAGTTTTATGTATTTATCAATGCTGATACTTACCGAGTTGGAGATTTCTTTTAGATTATTTTTTCGCTCCTCCAGTTTGCTTTTAATCAGGGAGCGACTGTTAACGAGGCTCATTATGGCAACCGGGGTAATGGCTACGATGATAAAGGTCACAAAAAGATAAGATTGAAGACTTTCGCTTGGATAAGGTTTCTTTCCTCTAGAAATACCGAGACTGATGCCGGGGAACAGCAACAGCAGCAATTTAGCCAAAGTTATGTTGATAAATCCATTTAGAATTAATCCAACCCACAGGATGCTTACGTAAATCTTTGAATAACCTAACCAGGAAGTATAAAACCAATAGGTCAGTGGAGACCCTATCAGAATCCAGTAAAACATGTCCATGATAATGGGAGACCTTTGTTGGCTGACCAGGCTACCAAGTACGAGAGCTTCAAGGGTGTAAAGAACAACCCCGTGAAAGGAATTCCACAGATAAACAGTATAACTCGAAGCAAGAAGGGCTGTTAGAGATCCCCATAAGGGACCCAGGGTAAGGGTAACAATTAAAGCAGGGATACTTCCGAAAAAGATCCATACTTTATAGAATAACTCTATGGGAAGGGTATTTAACAGAAAACCTAATAATCCGGCCAGAAGTACTACCACAAAATTGAACCCAAGCTGATCTTTTACTTTTTCCAATATGGAAGGACTCATAAGTTATGATTTCTCAAGTTAGTAGGTCAAACGTCCCGTTTGATAACTGAGGAATATTTTCCTGAATTATTGAAAAAAAGGTTATAATTAACCCTCTCCACCTATTCCTTTAGCTAATTTTAGCTATTATTTCTTGATTTGTCCATAACCTCCTTTCGTTTTTAGTTGGCCTTGTTTAGAATAAACTGACTATAAAACTCTGCCTGGTCCGAATAGCCGGCGTAGGGAGTTTTTTGAGAGTTTGCATTCTCTAAAAAGGCCTCAGCTTCAGATAATTGCTCTTCTCCTTGTGGTAGAGGGGAAGAAATGGGAAAATCTTTAAGGATGACTTCGTTCCTTTGACCGGTTTCTTGAGTGGGAGGCCTGTCTTTGGGGGTAAGTTGTAAGATATTGAAGCATCCAGATAAGGAAAAAAGACCTAAGAAGAGAAAAACCCTGAAATAATTTAGTATTTTTAGCTTGAAGTAGCTCATAAAAACCCTCCTATCATCAGGTATGGATAATACCTACATTGGGGCAATAAGTATGCCAAAGCAAAGAAGAAATTTTCCCATGGATCTTTAAGAATTTAGGAGGGTTATGGGCCCTTCTCCTCGTCTCTATCCAGGAGGTCTATTTTTCTTGTGAATGAATCGGTTTAAAGACAAAAGGTTGGATTCAATTCCTTCAACTAACTCCCCTGGGAGAGTTTTGAATAACCCCTACCCCAACATCAGCCTGTAACCAGGGGTAATTTTATTTCCCCGATAAGGGTATATTTTTACCTCTTCCTTTACTTCGATAACTTAAGAGAGGTTTCTGGCCTGATCTTTGCGATACTATTGAATAATGAATAACCTAATAAATAACTCGACGCCGCCCTTATGGGGCTTAGGGTGTTCAGGTAAGAGGGTTGCTACCAAAGGAAGCCCCCCTTTCCTCTCTATCGCTCTTTTCCCCCGCATGCGGGGGGAATTAACAGATCGCTCCTGCGGAGCTTTTAAGGTTAAAACCTAATTTAACAGGATCGAAATAACATGAATAACTATGGTAAAAAAACAAAAACCCGGGAAACAGAAAAATTCGAGGTAAGAAAAAGGACTTCTCTCAAAGAACAACTCAAAGAAGTTTGGCGTTTGGGCGGACTCAGCAAGGTAGAATTATTACGATGCCTGGTTAAAAAGGTTCAAAAACACGATTGCCTGGGATCTGCCGCCCAATTAGCTTATTATTTCTTATTTGCCCTGTTCCCGTTTTTACTTTTTCTTACGAGTCTTTTGGGATATGTGCCGGTTCCTGATCTGATGGATAGGATCTTGGAGCTCCTGGCAAAGGTAGTTCCAGAGGAGGCTTTAAAACTTATTCAGGATCATATTCGGGATCTGGTTTCTAACCCGAGAGGTGGACTCTTGTCCTTTGGTATTCTGACGGCCCTCTGGGCCTCTTCCAGTGCTATGACCGCTATTATAGAGACCCTCCATCGAGCTTATGGGGTTCAGGAAGGACGTCCCTTTTGGAAGGTGAAAGGTACGGCTATTCTCCTGACCCTTGGGCTTTCAATCCTCCTCATCACGGCCACGATCCTTTTGATCTTTGGCCCCCAAATAGGGAGTTGGATGGTAAGTAGTATAGGCCTGGGAAGTATTTTTGAGGTAACCTGGACCATCCTACGATGGCCGGTTATCTTCATGTTTTTGATTTTAGCCATGGCGATGATTTATTATTTTGCCCCCGATGTAGAACAGGAGTGGAAATGGATTACCCCGGGATCTGTTTTTGCTGTGATCGGCTGGCTTATCACCTCACTTGGATTTTCTTACTACGTCAGTCATTTCGGTTCTTATAACAAGACTTATGGAAGTATCGGGGCCGTGATAGTCCTTTTAACCTGGATGTATCTGACGGGGTTTTTTATTTTGGTGGGAGGAGAAATTAACGCCATCCTTGCGCAGGCAGCATCAGAAGGGGAGGGGCCCGGTGAAAAGAAAGTATAAGGATCCTTTCTGGGGAAGTCCTTCATAGAGAATTCCCTTTTATTTAGCCAGGTCAAGTCCTGGTCTTCGTTAGGGAGTTAAATAATTCTCTAAGAGAGAGGTTTGCTGTATCCCGCTAGGATTTCAGTTACTCCCCTTTAGCCCACAAATTTAAGTGAGAATCTATAAATTTCGCTTGACAGTTCGCCATTCATTCATGATATTCATGGTATTAACACGTCAATGTGCGTTCTGATAATTGAGCAGGATATGATAATCTTTTCTAGAAAGAATAAGATGAACTTGATACGCTAAAATGCCTCAGATCTTTCACCGTAGTACGAATACCTTATCCAAGCTGAGTATCTTTGGAGCCGTTTTCATGCTTGTAGTGTTTGCCTGGGTCTTGATGCAAATCAATCGTTCGGAGTATGTGACCCAGGCCAATATAGTCCGTGTACAACCGGTCCAATTCAGTCATGAACATCATGTCAGTGGATTGGGAATTGACTGTCGTTATTGCCATACCACCGTGGAGGAATCCTCGTTTGCCGGAATTCCCCCGACGAAGACTTGTATGAATTGTCATTCTCAGATCTGGGCTAACAGTCCCTATCTGGAACCTGTGCGCGAGAGCTGGCGAACTGGTAAAGCTATTCAATGGACAAGGGTTCACAATCTGGCCGATTTTGTTTATTTTAATCACAGTATCCATGTAAATAAGGGAATTGGATGTGTGACGTGCCATGGGCGGATTGATCAAATGCCCTTAACCTGGCAGCAGCAGTCTCTCCAGATGGAGTGGTGCCTGGAATGTCACCGCCAGCCGGAACGTTTCATCAGACCTCGGGAGTATGTCTTTAGTATGGATTGGCAGCCACCGGCCGATCAGATTGCGCTGGGACAAAAGCTTGTAAAGGAATACAATATCCCCGATGTTGCCTTTCTTACCAGTTGTTCTACCTGTCATCGATAAGAGTAAATAGGTAAAAAGATGTCCGTTGTGAGTTGTTCGTTGCTGTTGGTTTGTGCAACGAACGGTGAACAGCGGACAAGGAATCATGGACAACGGACAACAGACAACCGATAAGCGACTGGATCTTGCTTCGATTCGTGCGCGTCTGAAAGCAACTCAAGGTTCGCTCTATTGGCGGAGCCTGGAAGAACTGGCCGAAACCGAAGATTTTCAGGAATTCCTCCATCGTGAATTTCCGCAGCAGGCGGCAGAATGGCCAGACCCGGTCAGTCGTCGTCAATTTTTGAGGCTAATGGGGGCCTCTTTAGCCCTTGCTGGTTTAAACGCCTGCGCACGTCCACCCGATGAAAAGATTGTACCCTATGTCCGGCCCCCCGAAGAAATTGTGCCCGGTAAGCCTTTGTTTTTCGCTACGGCCATGTCCCTGGGCGGTTTTGCTACGGGTCTATTGGTTGAAAGCCATATGGGACGTCCGACCAAAATAGAAGGAAACCCAGATCACCCTGCCAGCCTGGGAGCAACCGATGTGTTTGCCCAGGCTTCCGTCCTGACACTCTATGATCCCGATCGCTCAGAGACCGTGACCTATCGAGGGGATATTCGACCCTGGGAGGTTTTCCTGGCGGAGTTTCGTAAGGTGTTGGCGGAGCAGCGTAAAACCCGAGGGACTCGCCTGCGGATATTGACCGAAACCGTTACCTCACCAACCCTGGCCCATCAACTGCAAGGTGTGTTGACGATGTTCCCATCGGCAAAATGGCATCAATATGAGCCTGTGGGACGGGATAATGTCCGGGCAGGGGCTAAGCTGGCATTTGGGGAGTATGTCGAAACTCAATATCGTTTTGACAAAGCGGAAATCGTCCTGGCTCTGGGGTCGGACTTTTTGACATGGGGGCCCGGAAGCCTGCGATATACTCGGGATTTCGTTACCAAACGGCGGATGCAGATGGGTGAGGGTAAAATGAACCGTTTGTATGTGGTGGAGTGTACGCCTTCCAATACCGGGGCTGTAGCCGATCACCGACTTCCGCTACGGGCCGATGAAATTGAGGGTTTTGCACGGGCCGTTGCCGTAGCCCTGGGTGTTGAGATAGGAGCCCTGGGCAATCAGTCGATCACTCCGCCCATTATCCCTGCCCAATGGATAGGTGCCCTTGTACGGGATCTTCAGCAACATCGGGGAACCAGTTTAATTTTAGTTGGCCCGGAACAACCTCCCCTGGTTCATGCCCTGGCCCACGCTATGAACCATGCCCTGGGTAACGTGGGGAATACGGTGGTTTATACAGATCCGGTAGAAGCCAATCCGGTGGATCAAATGGCTTCGCTCCGGGAATTGGTCCAGGATATGGATCAGGGCCTTGTGGATGTACTTGTAATTCTAGGAGGCAACCCGGCTTATACTGCCCCGGCAGATCTTCCGTTTGGTGAGCGTCTGGCAAAAGTAGGATTCAGTGTTCATCTGAGCCTGTATGAAGATGAAACTTCGGTCCTGTGTCATTGGCATATTCCCGAAGCCCATTATCTGGAATCCTGGAGTGATACCCGGGCCTACGACGGGACCATTACCATCCTTCAACCCTTGATTGCACCTCTTTATGGGGGAAAGACTGCCCATGAAGTATTAGCCGCATTTACCGATAAGCCAGAGCAGACCAGCTACGATATCGTTCGGGATTATTGGAAAAGCCGGAAGATTTCCGGTGACTTTGAACAGTTCTGGCGTACCGTACTGAATGCCGGATTTATCCCCGATACGGCGCTTCCACCTAAATCGGTATCCTTAAAACCGGATTGGGTACAAAGAGCTATAGAATTACAAAAACCCGAAGGCCCGGGAATCGGTTCTCCCTCTTTAGAAATTGTGTTTCAACCGGACCCCTGTATCTGGGATGGTCGATTCGCGAACAACGGCTGGCTTCAAGAATTACCAAAGCCGCTGACCAAACTTACCTGGGATAATGCCGCGCTCATCAGTCCAGCTACCGCCGAACGCCTGGGTCTTTCCAATGAGGACGTGGTTAAACTGATTTATCGGGGGCGTGTGGTGAGTGCCCCGGTCTGGATTATGCCGGGTCACGCGGATCATTCGGTTACGGTGCATTTAGGATATGGTCGGACCCGTGCAGGTCGGGTCGGAACAGGCCAGGGATTCAATGCCTATGTCCTTCGTACCTCTGACGGACCCTGGTTTGGTTCCGGACTGGAAATTCAAAAAACAGGCCAGAAGTATCCCTTGGCCTGTACCCAGATGCACCATAGTATGGAGGGCCGTAATCTGGTTCGCTCGGCCAGTTTGGAGCAATACCGGGAAAATCCCAATTTTGTACATGAAGGGGAATCTGAAGCCGGCCCCTATCCTTCCTTATATCCTGAATACGAATATAAAGGATATGCCTGGGGCATGGCCATCGATTTAAGTGCCTGTGTAGGCTGTAATGCCTGCATTATCGCCTGCCAGTCCGAGAATAATATTCCCATCGTCGGTAAGGATCAGGTCATGAAGAGCCGTGAGATGCATTGGCTGCGCATTGATCGCTATTACGCCGGAGGGCTGGATAATCCGGAAACCTACTATCAACCCGTCTTGTGTATGCAGTGTGAGAAGGCTCCTTGTGAAGTGGTTTGTCCCGTTGCAGCTACCTCCCATAGCGCAGAAGGGTTGAACGATATGGTATATAATCGGTGTGTAGGTACCCGTTATTGCTCCAATAACTGCCCTTATAAGGTCCGCCGTTTTAATTTCCTCCAGTATTCAGACTGGAATACCCCAAGCCTTAAATTGTTAAGAAATCCCGATGTAACGGTCCGAAGCCGGGGAGTTATGGAGAAATGTACCTATTGTGTTCAGCGAATCAATGCAGCTCGGATTGAAGCGGAAAAGGAAGGTCGGCAGATCCGTGATGGGGAGATTTTAACAGCCTGTCAGGCTGTATGCCCGGCCGATGCTATTGTCTTTGGTAATATTAACGATCCCAACAGCCGCGTTTCAAAGCTCAAGGCCGAACCTCGTAACTATGGATTACTCGCAGAATTGAATACAAAACCGCGGACTACTTATCTGGCGGTGATTCGTAATCCTAACCCTGAAATGACCGAAAATAATAGAGGGTAAGAGGTAAGGAGCGGGGTATAGAAGGAACGCCTGTCTACTTAACGCCTTATCCTCTCTGAACTGGGTATCCATGAAATCGGAACTTCCACACGAAACGACTAGAACCAAGGAAATAGGATCCGTTCGTCAGCCGGGCCTTTCTCCGGTCATCGAGCCGGGACACACCTTCGAGTCGATCACCGATAAAATCAGTTCCATCGTACTGACTCGCAAGACTCCCTGGGGATGGTTTGTAGGTTTTGGGATAACCTTCCTGTTAACCCTGATGTTGTTATATACTATCGGTTACCTGCTGGTGGTTGGGGTTGGGATTTGGGGCGTCAATATCCCGGTGGGATGGGGGTTTGATATTCTTAATTTTGTCTGGTGGATTGGGATCGGGCATGCTGGGACCCTAATCTCGGCCATTCTGCTGCTTTTACGTCAAAAATGGCGAACTTCGATCAACCGGTTTGCAGAGGCCATGACTTTGTTTGCAGTGGCTTGTGCAGGATTATATCCGGCTTTTCATACCGGGCGACCGTGGTTTGACTACTGGCTGCTTCCTTATCCCAATACCATGGGGCTCTGGCCCCAGTTCCGCAGTCCCCTTGTCTGGGATGTCTTTGCAATCTCGACTTACGGTACCGTTTCCCTCTTGTTTTGGTTTGTGGGATTGATTCCTGATTTAGCCACTTTGAGAGATCGATCGCAAAGTCGATTGGGTCGTATTATTTACGGAATCCTGGCAATGGGATGGCGCGGTTCGGCGAAACATTGGCACCGCTATGAGACGGCTTATCTGTTACTTGCAGGATTGGCAACTCCTTTGGTGGTTTCAGTTCACACCGTCGTAAGTTTTGATTTTGCCGTGGGGATCGTGCCCGGATGGCATGCTACCATCTTTCCTCCTTATTTTGTGGCCGGGGCCATTTATTCCGGTTTTGCCATGGTGATGACCCTTGCGATTCCGATCCGGGCAGTTTATAAACTGGAAGATTTTATTACCATGAGGCATCTGGAAAATATGGCCAAGATTATCCTGGTCACAGGCCTTATTGTAGCCTATGGATACATGATGGAAGCCTTCATGGCCTGGTATAGTGTGAATCCTTACGAGAGATATATGATTCTGAATCGGATGCAGGGACCCTATGCCCCTCTTTATTGGGCCTTAATACTGTGTAATGTTTTAATCCCCCAGGTACTTTGGTTCAAACGGGTACGAACGAGTGTACCGGCCCTTTTTGTAATCGCTTTGATCGTCAATGTCGGGATGTGGTTAGAGCGTTTTGTTATCATCGTCGTCAGTCTACATCGGGATTTTCTTCCCTCCTCGTGGAATATGTATGTTCCAACCCTGTTTGATTGGTCTATGTTTGTGGGTACAATCGGTCTGTTCCTTGCTCTGCTGTTCTTGTTTATTCGCTTCCTTCCCATGATTTCCATCTTTGAAATGCGGACGATTTTACCTCAGGCGGAAGTCAGGGAATTGGTTGATTATATAGAAGATTGAAAATTCAAAGTCAGATACCAGAAGCTAGAAGCAAGATTTCAGGCTTCCTTGCTTCTAATTTCCTGGATCTCTTTCATTTTGATGGATGGAAGGCCTCCGATATATGGTTTAATGGCCGAATTTGAGAATCCAAGTGATCTGGTCGCTGCAGCCCGTAAGGCTTATGAAGAAGGCTATCGGAAGATGGATGCTTATACTCCCTTTCCCATTGAGGAATTAACGGAAGCCCTGGGTTTCCGTCAAACCCGTCTTCCACTTATCGTGCTCATAGGAGGTTTGATAGGGTGTGTGGGAGGATATTTTTTGCAGTATTATACCGCCGTGATAGATTATCCCCTCAATATCGGGGGACGTCCTCTAAATAGCTGGCCAGCTTTCATCCCGGTTACTTTTGAGTGTACGATTCTCGTGGCATCTCTGTTTGCGGTGTTGGGTATGTTGGCCTTGAACGGTCTTCCCATGCCCTACCATCCCGTTTTTAATGTACCTCGTTTCGCCCTTGCAACACGAGATCGATTCTTCCTGTGTATTGAAGCTACAGACCCCCGTTTTGATCCAGAAACGACCAGGTACTTCCTGGAAAGGCTGGCACCCCGTGTGGTCTATGAGGTGGAGCATTAATCAGGATGAGAAGTCAAAAGCTAAAAGGTCAAAAACCGAAGACAGAAATACGATTCTGGAATGAAATATTTTACGGGTTTTCAGGATCCCTGGATAATCGTTGGATGTTTATCCTTTGCCTGTTGCTTTTTGCTTTTTTGATCGTGGGTTGTCGTCAAGATATGGCCGAGCAACCCAGATATGACCCCTTTGAGGCAAGTACATTTTTTGCCGATGGTCAATCTGCACGGCCTCTTCCACCCGGTACTGTAGCCCGGGGTTATCTCCGGGAGGATACAGAATTCTATACCGGTAAATCCGGTAAGGACTTTACCAACACTTTTCCATTCCCGGTAACCTGGACGGTATTAGAACGTGGGCAGGAGCGGTATAATATTTTCTGCTCCCCCTGTCATGATCGTACAGGGAGTGGAAATGGGATGATTGTACGCAGGGGTTATACCCCTCCCCCTTCGTTTCATCAAGATCGATTGCGAGAAGCTCCGGTTGGTTATTTCTTTGATGTTATTACCAACGGCTTCGGAGCTATGCCGGATTATGCGACCCAAATCCCACCCCGGGATCGATGGGCCATTATTGCCTATATTCGTGCACTACAGCTCAGTCAGCATGCTAGACTTGAAGATATACCGGCGGAGGAGCGTGCCAAACTCAGCAGATGAACTAAAGTGTCTAAAGGATACATACCCGAAGTCAAAGGAACCTCCAGGATTGGGTTCTTTTAACTTTAGACACTCTCCGTTCACTTTAAATAAATCTAAATAGTTTACCCATGCAAGACCTGGATCAGATACAGCAGCGATCTTTCAAGATTGGAGTGGTAGGCCTGGCACTTTGTATTATATGGGCGTTCTTCAATCCCGGACAGTTTTTTCATTCGTACCTGTTGGCTTATATGTTCTGGATTGGAATTGCCCTTGGCTCTTTTGCCCTGTTAATGGTGCAATACCTGTCGGGTGGAGTATGGGGATTGGTCATCCGACGCCTACTCGAAGCCGCAACCCGAACATTCCCACTCCTGGTACTTCTGTTTCTACCCCTTGTGTTGGGTCTTCGTTACTTATACCCCTGGGCACGTCCAGAAGAGGTTGTCAAGGATGTTATCCTCCAGCATAAAAGTGTTTACTTAAATATTCCATTCTTTCTGGTTCGGGCAGCCCTTTACTTTGTGGCATGGTTGAGCGTCTCCCACTTCTTGAACAAGTGGTCTTTGGAGCAGGATCAGATGGCGGATCACCGTCTTCCTGAACATGTAGAGTACGCCAAGTTGAGACGGTTTCGATTACTTAGCGGTCCTGGATTGGTAATCTATGGCTTAACCGTTACCTTTGCCTCGATTGATTGGGTGATGTCCCTGGAACCCCATTGGTTATCCACCATCTTTGGAATTATGTTTATGGGAGGGCAGGGAATCTCGGCTCTTTCATTTGCAATTGTTGTTGCAGTTTTGCTGACAGATCGTACGGAGTCCGGAGTCCCCGACCCCTTATATGCACGGCCCCTACGCTATGTTATCTCACCAACCCATTTCCATGATCTCGGTAAGCTGCTACTGGCTTTTGTAATGCTTTGGGCTTATTTCGCATTTTCTCAATTCCTTATCATATGGTCGGGTAACCTCCCCGAAGAGACTCCCTGGTACCTGCGTCGAATGGAGGGTGGCTGGAAGTGGATAGGCTTATTTGTTATTCTCTTTCACTTTGCCTTGCCATTCTTGTTGCTCCTATCGAGACCTATAAAACGCAACCGGCGTGTGCTTGCCATCATAGCCGTCTGGATGCTTTTGATGCGCCTGGTCGATTTATTCTGGATGATAGCCCCTGCCGCCCAAATGGAAACAGGGGTCGTTTCTTATCTGCATGTTCACGTGATGGATATCCTGGCCCCCATAGGAGTGGGGGGTGTTTGGTTGGCGCAGTTTATCCAACAATTGAAGAGTCGACCTTTATTACCTCTTTATGATCCCTATTTAGAAGAAGCCTTTAGCTCGACTGGAAGTAAACATTGAATGTAGGAAAAAACGGGGTCAGAAGCTAACATAATCCCTGGCTCCTGACTCCTGAAGGAGTATTTTTATATTTAAATGGAGAAGACAAGCCTTCGTACCACCGATAAAGAGAATCCCCAGGTGAGCCATGAGCATAGCGATGTAAATGTTCGGGGGATTTTCATCTTTGGGGTGGGACTCATTGTTCTTGCCGTTGTGGCTCATCTTTTACTCTGGTGGCTATTTGACTATTTTTCCGCCCGTGATCAGAAGCAGACCCAGCCCCGGGTGCCAACGGTTTCCCGTCCCCAGAAAGAGCTTCCTCCAGAGCCTCGATTACAGGTTTCTCCGGCCCGGGATATGAAAGAAATGCGTGCATCGGAAGATGCCCTACTTCATAGCTATGGTTGGGTTGATCAAAAAACGAATACGGTCCGAATTCCCATTGAGCAGGCCATGAAATTGATAGCCGAAAAAGGTCTGCCGGTAAGATCCAGGGACGGGACACAGGGCCAAGAAAATACATCTTCACAGGAGTTTTTTTCCTATGAGTTGGTGGAGGACTCCAGCTCGGGTCGAACCATTCGAGGAGAACCTTATCGCGCTCCCCTGAAACTTCCCGGTATTCAGCAGGTTCCTGGATTGGTGGCTGCACCGACAGTTGAGAAACCTGGGCCGTCTGGAGAACCTTCTTTAAAATCCCTGGCATCAGAAGGGGAAAAACTCTTTCAGGAAACAGGTTGCAATGTTTGTCATAAAATTGGCTCCCGGGGCCGTGGGCCGGATCTTGCGGGAGTGTTTGGTAAGCCTGTGCAGTTACAAAACGGGGAAACGGTCATAGCTGATGAAGCGTATATCCGTGAATCGATCCTCAATCCAATGGCAAAGGTCGTTGCCGGCTTTCCCCCTATTATGCCTCCCTATGAAGGTAAACTTAGTGACGAGGAGGTATCAAAACTTGTCGCATACATTAAATCCTTGGGGAGTAAAGAAAAATGAAGTGGGTAATTTTTATGTTTTGTCTTTTAGTAGCCGTTCCGGTGCAGGCTCATCAGGAAAAATCTCTATCACCCGGTGACCTCCGTATCGATCAGAGATTGAACGAGCAGGTACCTGGGGATCTGGTATTTCGAGATG
Organism: Candidatus Limnocylindrales bacterium; assembly: GCA_035559535.1. Lineage (NCBI taxonomy): Bacteria > Bacillati > Chloroflexota > Candidatus Limnocylindria > Candidatus Limnocylindrales > Candidatus Limnocylindrales bacterium. Next base: position 40,809 of record DATMBG010000021.1, on the reverse strand, counting down.
AAACGGGACGGTTGATTCAATTGGGGAATTACTTTGGTAACAAACCCCTCATCCTGGTATTGAGTTATTACAGGTGTTCCCTGCTTTGTCCCACGGTTCTGGAAGGACTTATAAGTAGTCTTCGCGTGCTCTCTCTTAACGTTGGGGAGCATTTTTCGGTAATTACGGTAAGCTTTGATCCTAAAGATACCCCGGAGATCGCCGCAACCAAAAAAGAAGAATACCTTCGAAGATATGCCCGTTCTGGAGCAACCGAAGGCTGGCACTTCCTGACGGGGGAAGAAGCATCCATTGAACGTTTAACACAGGTCGTGGGGTTTCATTATACTTACGATGCAAAGCGGGATGAATATGCCCATGCCAGCGGCATCATTCTATTAACCCCTCAGGGAAAGATTGCCCGCTACTTCTTTGGAGTAGAATTTGCACCCAGAGACCTACGCCTTGGTCTCGTAGAGGCTTCAGCAAACAAAATCGGTTCCCTGGTCGATCAGGTGATGCTACTCTGTTACCACTATGATCCTACGACTGGAAAGTATAGTGCTACGGTTTTAAGTCTTGTGCGCTTGGGAGGTATCCTGACGGTTCTGGCTCTGGGGATTTTTATGTTTGTCATGTGGCGACGGGATCGTAATTGGTCTTCTGTTTCTTATCCTTTGCAGGATGATTCCTTGCAGAGGACCAAGGAGGGACCCTAAAAGATAGATGAAACAACTTCCCTTATTTCCCGAGCAAGCATCTACCATTGCCGGACGTGTGGATGCGCTTTTCTATTTCCTGCTAATCATCACCGGTTTTTTATCTCTGCTGGTTGTTCTCCTGATTATTTACTTTGCTATCAAGTATCATCGTCGGTCGGAAGCTGAAAGGCCAAGGCCCGTAGAAGGTTCTTTACCTCTGGAAATACTATGGACGGTATTTACCTTCGGCCTTTTCATGGTTATGTTTTTTTGGGGAGCCAGTATCTATTCTACCCTGGCCCACCCTCCAGAGGATGCCTTAGATATTTATGTTATCGGTAAACAGTGGATGTGGAAATTTCAACATTCTGGAGGACAAAGGGAAATTAATGAACTCCATATACCGGTAGATCGTCCCATTAAGCTGATCATGTCTTCCCAAGATGTCATTCATGACGTCTTTGTACCTGCTTTTCGTGTCAAAGGGGATGTGATTCCCGGGCGCTATACAACCCTTTGGTTCCAGGCAACCAAACCTGGAACCTATCATTTATTTTGCGCTGAATATTGTGGGACTCAGCATTCCGGTATGATAGGTCGCGTAATCGTTATGGAACCCGCACAATACCAGGCTTGGTTAAGTGGAAACGTGATACAACAGGCAGGTGCCCTTACCCCTTCCCCCGTAATGACGGGGGAAGCTCCAACTTCAGGTACCCCACAGGGGTCTACCTCCCCTGCTGGGGTGACAACGGGTATGGCTCCAGGATCTGCAGCACCTTTAGCAGAAGCTCCAGGTACCGGTGCTGCTGAAGGCTCCCTTGCATCAGCCGGAGAGAAGCTATTTCGAGATTTAGGTTGTATAACCTGCCATCGACTGGGTACCCAGGGACGAGGACCCAATCTGGTAGGAATATTCGGTAAATCCATTGCTTTACAAAATGGAGAAACGGTGGTTGCAGATGAAAATTATTTGCGTGAATCGATTCTTCATCCGCAAGCTAAAATTGTTGCAGGCTTTCAGCCTATTATGCCCCCTTATGAAGGCCGGCTAAGTGAAGAAGAATTGATCCAGCTCATCGCTTATATCAAGTCTCTTAAATGATGATACCTTTGCATTTTTTCTTAAGTTATTCTTGGTTTATCCATGAAGGACGCTAAAAGTATGGGAGTGTGGGAGTATGGGGGGTATGGTAGTAAATACCCCCACACTCCCATACTTCCATACTCCTCCGCTCTTCGTGGTCCTTAAATTATGATTGTAGATCGGGTTGAACCGAGAGAGAATTATTTAAATGCAGATTACGGGATAAAATCCTGGTTACTAACCACAGATCATAAGCGGATCGCCTTACTTTATTTGGTATCGGTTACGCTGTTTTTCTTTGTGGGGGGGGTGTTTGCTGTCTTAATTCGACTAGAGCTATTAACCCCACAAGGGGATCTGGTCCAGGCAGAAACTTATAATAAGTTGTTTACCATGCACGGGGTAACCATGATTTTCTTTTTTCTGATTCCTGCTATTCCCGCCGTATTGGGAAATTTTCTCGTGCCCCTGATGATCGGGGCCCGGGACCTGGCTTTCCCTCGCCTGAATTTGGCAAGCTGGTATTTCTTTATTCTGGGAGGACTTATTGCCATATGGGCGATTTTAGCAGGTGGGGTGGATACCGGCTGGACATTTTATACCCCTTACAGTAGTAGCTATTCGACAACTTACGTAGCCGTTACCATACTGGGGATATTTTTAAGTGGCTTCTCATCCATCTTCACAGGATTAAACTTTATTGTTACCATCCACCGGATGCGGGCTCCGGGTTTAACCTGGTTCCGCCTGCCGCTGTTTATCTGGTCGCTCTATGCAACCAGTGTCATTATCGTTTTAGGAACGCCGGTGGTTGCCATTACCCTCCTGCTGGTAGCCGTTGAACGGATACTTCGCGTAGGTATTTTTGACCCGGCCTTGGGAGGGGATCCCTTACTCTTCCAACATCTATTCTGGTTTTACTCCCATCCGGCGGTTTATATCATGGTTTTACCTGCCATGGGCGTGATTAGCGAGCTGGTGGCTACCTTCTCCCGGAAGAATATTTTCGGTTATCGCTTTGTTGCCTTTGCAAGTGTTGCTATCGCTGTATTGGGATTTCTTGTTTGGGCTCACCATATGTTTGTGGCCGGTTTATCTGTCTATGGAGCCATGATTTTCTCATTTCTGTCTTACTTTGTGGCCGTTCCTTCCGCCATTAAAGTCTTCAATTGGACTGCCACTCTCTACAAAGGCTCCATTTCCTATCAAACTCCAATGCTTTATGCATTTGGATTTATCGGACTGTTTACCATAGGGGGTGTTACTGGATTGTTTCTGGCTTCCCTGGGGATTGATGTCCATGTAACGGATACCTATTTTGTGGTAGCCCACTTCCATTATATCATGGTGGGTGGAACGATCATGGCTTATCTGGGTGGGCTACATTATTGGTGGCCTAAAATCAGTGGGAGAATGTATCCTGAAGGATGGGCCAAGTTGGGGGCCTTGGTCATCTTCATTGGGTTCAACCTGACCTTCTTCCCACAGTTCGTTCTGGGCTATTTAGGAATGCCACGGCGTTATTATGCCTATCCCGATGAATTCCAGGTATTAAACGTTATGTCTTCGGCAGGGGCCTCCATCCTTGGGGTTGGTTATCTACTTCCTATGATCTATCTCATCTGGTCTATGCGATATGGACCCCGAGCCAGCTCAAATCCCTGGCCAGCAACCGGTCTGGAATGGCGAACCCCCTCACCGCCTCCAACGGAGAACTTTAAGGAAACTCCCGTTGTAACCTGGGAGCCTTATGAATTTAGACCCCGAGAAGAAATGGAAGTTATCGGAAAACTGAACATAAATGACGAATCCGGTTAATTTGCTCTCTGTGATCGATTGTCCATCAACCGGAAGGATAAGGACAAGGGATAGATAATCGATCACAGATCCTAAACTAACAGTGGCTAAGAGTCATTCGACCGTACTGGCACATCATTTCGATAGTATAGAACAACAGCGTGAAGCTTCCTCCTTGGGAATGTGGATATTTCTGGTAACAGAAATTATGTTCTTCGGAGGCTTGTTCACAGGTTATGTGGTCTATAGGACGATTTATCCCGGGGTATTTGCCGAAGGGAGCCATCATCTAGATATCACCCTGGGTGGAATCAATACCGTTGTACTCATCACCAGTAGCCTGACCATGGCACTGGCAGTTCGAAGTGCCCAGATGAGTAACCGTAAATCGCTGGTTATATTTCTAATTTTAACCATTCTCCTTGGTCTGACCTTCCTTGGAATTAAATTGGTGGAATATGGCCATAAGTTTAGAGATCATCTGGTCCCAGGCTTTGGATTTAGTTATCCAGGGCCAGAGGCCGGTCATGTAGAACTCTTTTTTGTCTTTTATTTCTTTATGACCGGTCTTCATGCTTTACATATGGTGGCAGGAGTCGGGGTATTAACTATTCTCTTGATTCTGGCCGGCCGGGGCCTCTTTTCGGCAGAATACTATACGCCTGTGGAATTGGCAGGACTTTACTGGCATTTCGTAGATATTATCTGGATTTTTCTCTTTCCCTTACTCTATTTAATTGGACTGCATTTAAAGGGGTCATGAGTTTTAATTCCGTACTCATTACACCTTGCAGGTTTGTAAAACATGGTCGAGCATGTTGAATCTAAAAAAGTCTACTTCACCGTCTTTGTAGTCCTGATGGTTTTGACTTTTATTACCATCCAGGTTGCCTTTATGGATTTGGGATGGCTGAATAATATCCTGGCTTTGGGGATCGCGGTCTGCAAAGCTACTCTGGTTGCTCTCTTTTTTATGCATGTCCGCTACAGTACGCGTTTAACCTGGGTGGTTATTTTAGGAGGCCTCTTCTGGTTGGGAATTATGATCGCTTTAACCCTCAGCGATTATCTGACCCGAAGCTGGTTGACCTATCCAGGACATTAAAACCTCGTTTCTAAGGATTGTCTAAAAGAAGGGCTTAACTCCTGTCCTGGAATAAAATCCCGGTTCTTTTTGTCTATCTTTCTGACAGAACCAAAGGGGTATGACCCCAAACTCCCTATGGGAGACTTAACCTTTCTAAAAATCTTTCCTTCTATCCCGGGTAAACCGGGTATTCTTCCACCTCTGAGGGAAGTTAGTTGAACGTGGAAAAGAATTCTTCCTTCTTACTGTAGAATTTACTCAAGAATACCCTCTGATCCAAAAATTACTCCTTTATATAAATAAAAAATACTCTTATCTTTAAGTTAAAGAGAGGAATTAGAACTTATCTGTTTTGAAAGGTCAGCCATGGATTTTACCCATTTGCGTTTCATACATAGGGGAGTGTTTCACATCTGTTCTTCTTGAGAATGGTCTAATTTTCACCTGAAAGGTAATCGACATTAAAAGCCAGATGGGTTTGGCTACCTGATAAATTGAGTCCAAAATGAAATCAACTTAACCCTTTTGAAGGAAAATACCGAGTAACATTCGGTATAAAAGGGTGAGGAGGTAGAGAAATAATGAGAAGATCAGGTATTTTTACTTTGTTTTTGATGATCATTATCACCTGGCCGGTACCCAGCGACGCTGCCCAATCTGCAAGTGATATAACCAGGCACGTTTCCGGTGATCGAACGGGAATTATAATCGCCGGTCAGACTAGTCGGATAGGTCAAATCGGCATCGGTCATGTGGCAAATCGGCAACTTCAAGACCCATCGGGGGATCAGCTACGTGCGGTAACCAAAGGTCCGTCTGGTATTACCTTCCCCCCTCCATCTGGTATACTATCCAATACGGTAAGTATTGTCCAGCCTGGGTTTTCAACCAGCACAACGAGAGTCGAACAACCGGGAGGTCCAAGTAGCCTTATCGTTAACACGCAAATGAATCCAGTTTTTCCAGGTAATCGGTTTGGGACTACAACCCTCACCACTTTAACCATCACCCAGCCCGGGGCCATGGTCGGGATTACCTTAACCAATCCCTCTGGAACTATCACGGGAACGACTACCATTCTCCAACCGGGATTTGCAAGTCAAACCATAAGAATCGGCCAGCTGGGACAAAGTACCTTCCTAATCCCCACTCAAATTGGAAATGTGTTTCCCACTAATCCAGTTGGAACTTTCACCGGCACTATCCTGACTCCTCCCCCGCTGGTGACCACCTTTAATTCCCTGGATATCACCTTGAATAATCCGGTTGGGACGGTAGGAGGTGGGACTTTTATAACCCCTCCCCCACTGGTAACTACCTTTAATTCCCTGGATATCACCTTGAATAATCCGGTTGGGACGGTAGGGAGTGGGACTTTTATGATCCCTCCCCCGCTGGTAACTACCTTTAATTCCCTGGATATCACGTCAGGTAGTCAAACTGGGATTACAACAGGTATCATGACCGGAATTCCATTGGGTGGAGAACGGTGAGGTGATAAGTAGTGTGACCGGCTTTGATACGATCCTTTCCCAGGACTTCGGGAAATCCCGGTCAACCCGGTCAGCGATAGGTGGGTAGCCTGACTCTGGGGATCTTTTCTTAATTTAAAAAAGAAGCCGCTGGAGGGAAGTAATATTCACTTCGGCGATTTTTATTTTTATTTCAGAATTTGCTTTATCTTCCATTCGATTTGAAGGATGTTGGTTCCTGGAAGATCTCCAGGGGTTTGAAGACCCTGGAGATTTCTTGAATTCGATCTTATTTTCGAGGGGAGCCTAGAGCCGTCGTAGGTGTCCAGGACGGTGCATCACTGGCAGGGAATGATTCTTCAGAGGCTATCCCTACAATATGCTGTGAAGTAGACGAAACTTCATTATTGGAAGGAAGTCTGGAACTAACAGGTGAGAAAACCTGACTAGTATCTACGTTCAGTGCTTCATAAAGATAACAATGTCCGGTAATACCTCGATGGAGAAGGCTTCCTCCAATCCAGGTTAACATAAGCCCACCCCAAGAAGAGCGCGATAAACCATAAAGTGTCAACGCACCGCCCGCAAGGACGGATAACCAGCGCTCAACCTCCCCCACATTGATGCGGTTCATTCTCTGTTGCTGAACCTCAGAGGTCATTTGTCTGTTTATCCCGGTGGATAGTTTTGATTCCATTTTCTCACCTCCTCTAACGGTTTGTTTTAGATTTTACCCATTGACAATGACGCCACCGTTGGGATGTAAAATTTGGCCGGTAAAATAGGAGGCATCATCGGATGCCAGGAACACATAGCTGGGTGCAACCTCTTCCGGCTGGCCTGGGCGCTTCAAAGGTACATCCTCACCGAATTTTTCGATCTTCTCAGGTGGAAACGTCGAAGGAATTAGAGGGGTCCAAATCGGTCCGGGGGCCACACCATTCACACGGATCCCCTTTTCAACCAATGCCTGGGACAGAGATCGGGTAAAGGCCACAATAGCTCCTTTCGTGGCCGAATAATCCAATAATTTCGGATTTCCTTTATACGCTGTTATGGAAGTCGTATTGATAATAGCACTTCCTTCTTTCAAATATCTGAGAGCGGCCTGGGTCATGTAAAAAAATGAAAAAATATTTGTTCGGAAGGTCCTCTCCAATTGGTCCGAGCTAATATTTTCGATGCTATCCTGAGGATGTTGTTCAGCCGCATTATTCACGAGGATATCCAGCTTCCCAAACTCCTTGATAGTTTGTTGAACCGCCTGCCGGCAGAATGATTTATTCCCCACATCTCCCGCCATGAGAAGGCAACGACGACCTTCTTGTTCCACTTTTTTCTTGGTTTCTTCTGCATCTTTATGCTCGTTTAAATATACAATAGTAATGTATGCACCTTCTTTAGCATAGGCAATGGCTACCGCACGACCGATACCACTATCACCCCCTGTAATAAGGGCAACTTTATCTTGTAATTTTCCACTTCCACGATACTGACGGTCTTCAGCCCTGGGTTTGGGTCTCATTTCCGATTCGATTCCAGGTTGATGGTCTTGAGGTTGTGCCGGCTGTTTGGATTCCTTTTGTTTTTTATCCATGGTGAGGTCGGGTTCGTTGTCCGTTATCCAGAGTAAAACACGAACAACGAACCGGAGCTGAGGGAAATTACTTCTGGAAACTGGTTGCTTTTTCTAATGAACGGATTTTATCGTGGGCTTCTTGAATCTTTGCATACTGCTGTTCCACAATAACTCTTATATCTGCAGGTAAGTTGGCGTTCAAGGCTTCCTTATAAGTTTTTACAGCTACATCTTCTCCACGTTCACATTCGGAAATAATCGCAGCTTTGTCCTCACCGGTTACTGCCGATTTAATGTTCATCCAGCCGCGATGGATCGATGCAGTTACGCTTCCGCTGTCCTCGGGTTGGCCTCCTAAACGCCGGACTTCCCTTTGCAATTCCGAAGCGAATTGGGCCCGTTGCTGAGCGTAGGAATTAAAAAGACTCTTAAGTTGACTGTCTTTGATCCCTTCTGCTGCTGTCTGAAAGCCGTTTTCCCCATCTTTACAGGTTTCAATCAGGTTGTTCAGTACGGAAATTGCTTCACGATGGCTTATATTCATAAAACTTTTCTCCTTATCGTTTATTTAGAAAGTACCATAGCCCTGCCGATTCCTTTATTTTCTTTTCGGGTATAGAAGGAACCTTCTTTGACAGGCATGAACTAAAGTGTTTTTATCCAAACAGTAAAAGTTACGGGATTGTTAGTACCTTTGGAACTTCTCGTCTAGTCTATGGAAGCCAGAAGTCGTTCCTTGAGCTTTTTCAGTTGAATACCCAGATGTTGGAGTTCCTCGCCAAGTTGCTCTTGGGCCTCCGGGAACATCTCCTCTTCTTCTTCCTGGATGTGGTGTTCAACATTTTCGATGAGCACTTTAAACTTGGCGTCGAATTGCTCATCTTCAGGATCGAGTTTTTTAAGCTCCTCAATCAAACCCTTAACCACATCATGTTCTGCGATGCTTTCGGCAACCAGTTTTCTATCCTCCCTGTTTCCGTCTTCCTGAATGGCCGGATAGAAAATCTGTTCTTCCAACATGGTGTGAACCTCCAATTCCATAAAGGCTTTCTCGGCAATATCTCTTTTTTTCTTATAGGCCCGATCTCCTGCGGCCTCATATTCCCGAAATAACTCCTTCACTTTGTCATGGTCAGATGTAAGCATTTCTAGGGCATTTATGCCGGTTCCTTGGTTTTTATCTTTATTTTTCATAACTGGCCTCCTTCAGGTCCAATTTCAAGAATGTTCCTTTAAGAGTTTTCCCCGCTATAGAAGCTTAAAACCTCGTCCTTTAAATATGTTTCGGGCAATTTGTATGCCATTCCCTGAACTCCTCCGTCTCCCGTGCCATTTAAAACTCCAGACTTTGAGGAAAGGCCCTTGTTTTTCCACAGATATGCTAAAATCCGATCTGGAGGCGATAAAAAGAGGGTATCAGCTTACCTCATATTTGACAAGAGAAAACAAATCATCTTGAATTTCCCCTTAATTCGACTTGATCTATGTGGATCTCATGGAATCTTCCTTGTCTACGTAAAATTTTACCCCGTGTCGATTGGAGCTTTTGGCATAACTTTTGCGCCATTTTTACATGGGTAATTTCAGAGCAAGTTTTTGTATCTTAATGGAACAATGGAGTCGTATATGACGCGGATCCGTATAAGCCTGGATGGTTCTTGGGATTTCTTCCTGGACCCCTATCAGCGATTAGAATTACAAACCCTTGAAAGTGCGGGTCCACCCCTTAATATTTGGGTTCCTGGTCCCTGGCAGGCTCAATTCGAAGATTTACGTGATTACAGTGGCGTAGCCTGGTATCGGCGGCGTTTTGAGCTTATGAATGCAGATTCTTTGCAGAAAGGAGAGATTATTCCAGATCCTACCTATGTGCTTCACTTTGGCGCAGTGGATTACTACGCATCGGTATGGCTAAACGGCCAGTTGATTGGAGAACACGAAGGGGGTTATCTACCCTTTGAATTTATCTTAGATGATGCCTTACATCTCACAGGTTTGAATGAACTGGTGGTTCGGGTTATTGATCCCGGTAATGATGCCGATTTCTTTCCCCAGTTTACCTTTGCGGAAATTCCCCATGGGAAACAGAGCTGGTATGGGTCCATAGGAGGTATCTGGCAAAGTGTTTATCTGGAGATGCGTCATGCTGTCCATATCACCCGTCTGCATATAACTCCCCAAGTAGCAGACGAAAAGGCTCGGGTAAGTTTAAAATTGAACCAACCGACCGAGCGGCGTATAGGACTCCTTCTCACCGTAAAGAATCCCCTGGGGCAGAAAGATGACCATCGATTTGTTATCGATGTAGGGGAGCAACAATTTGAAGGGGAATTACCCATACCAAACCCCCTCCTATGGGATCCTCAAAATCCGCAGCTTTATCAACTTGAAGCCTCATTGGTCAGTAATGATGATAAGGGACTTGTCCTGGACTCATTATCTTCCCATTTTGGAATGCGCAGTATTGCGACCTCGCCGGATGGATATCTTATGCTGAATGGACGTATTCTTTATTTACGTGGGGCACTGGATCAGGATTACTATCCAGATATGCTCTATACCCCCTTTAGTGATGCCGAATTGGAGGATCAATTCACTAAAGCCAAACATATGGGCTTGAACTGTTTGCGGACCCATATCAAGATTACAGATCCCCGCTATTACGATGTGGCTGATCGTGTTGGCCTGCTTATCTGGACCGAATTGCCTAACTGGCAAAACCTGACAGATGCAGCCAAGCGTCGGGCCCGAGAGACCCTGACCGGAATGGTGGAGCGGGATTGGAATCATCCTTCCATTATTATCTGGACCATTATCAACGAAGGTTGGGGAGTAGATTTAGCCGTCAATGCCGAGCATCGAGCATGGCTGGCCGAAACTTATTCTTATCTCAAGCAACTCGATCCCTACCGATTAGTGATCGGTAATTCTCCCTGCTTTACCAACTTTCATGTTGTAACCGATATTGAGGACTTTCATGACTACTATGCTATTCCGGATCACTACCGTCAATGGCGGAGCTGGGTGCAGACTTTTGCCGGTCGTCCATCCTGGATGTTTGTCCATGTTTACGAAAATCTTGAAACCTGGCGGGAATTTATCCGGGATCCCTGGAGCCTGATCCCTCGTACTCCGGCGCCTGAAATACACCGCCATGGCAAAGAACCTGTGGTCATTGCCGAGTTCGGTAACTGGGGTTTGCCGGACATCAACCAGTTAAAAGAGCACTATGGAGGTAAAGAACCCTGGTGGTTTGAAACAGGGATCGAATGGGTTAATGGAGTGGTTTATCCCCATGGTATTGAACAACGCTTCAAAGTCTTCCACCTGGATAAAGTCTTCCCAACCCTATCCGATTTAACAGCAGCCAGTCAGCGTATGCAGTTTACTGCACTTAAATATGAAATCGAACAGATACGTCGCCATCCCGGTATTGTAGGCTATATCATCACTCAATTTACCGATGTCTATTGGGAAGCCAACGGTTTACTGGATATGTGTCGTAACCCCAAGGCTTTCTACGACGCAATGGGTCAAATCAATAGAGCCGATGCTATTATACCTGCCGATTGGGAATGTATAGCTTTTTGGGAAGATACCCGCTGTGAAGTACGCGTGATGTTATCTCATTTTTCAGAGGTAGATTTATCTGAATGCAGGTTGGAGTGGAATCTAGATTTGTGGCCGGATATCCGGGGTCATTTTGCCGGATTCAAACCCCAAAAAGCCCAGGTGACCCATGTGGGTACGGTGACTTTTGAGGTACCAAAATTAAACAAGAGTGTACGGACCCGTCTAGAACTACGGCTGTTGGATGGATCAGGAAACCTGATAACAACCAATCATCACGAATTATATTTCTTTCCCCATCGGTCGAAAACATTAAGAACTGCTATTTTGAGTGCTCCCGGCCTGTCGGAGTTAGCCGAACGGTTAAGTGCCCTGGGTTATCAGATAACCGAAAATTTAGCTACTGCTGACGTAGTGCTGGCAACCAAAATGACCGATGAATTGCGTTGGTACGTCCAAAATGGTGGAAACGTACTCTGGCTTGCTGAATCCAGCGATTCCCAACATACCTATCTGGGTAGTCTGGGGATAGCACAACGGCAAGGGCGAAGCTGGCAAGGGGATTGGGTCAGTAGTATGAGTTGGATTCGTCAAGATCGGATGTTCAAAGATATACCCTCCGGAGGAGTCGTCGATTTCGCCTTCGCCGATTTAACCCCGGAACAGGTTATTGTGGGTTTAAACCCTCGAGATTTTGCCGCAGACGTCCATGCTGGATTGTTTGTAGGATGGTTACATCACACGGTGGCTCTGGTGGCCGAACGACGTATCGGTAACGGACGTTTACTGGTCTCTACCTTCCGTTTGCAGAAGCATGTCGGAAATCACCCTGTAGCCACCTTGATGATAGAGGATATGATCGCCTATTTGGCTGGTTCCCTGGATAAAAAACAGGACATTTCGATTTAAATAGGGTGCTAGAGGGAACCTTCACTAAACTAAATATAATCCCTTGACAAGGAGAAGGGCATTTCCGTACCATACAAGTATGGTAGGGTATAAGTGGATTCTTAAAGGCCTCCTTCTTCTTATATTATCTCTTTTGCTTCTCGGGTGTCCTGGTCCTTACGAGAAAGGGGTCAAGCATCTGGAACAGGGTGATAGATGGGCGGCAGTAAGGGAGCTGTTACTGGCTATTCAGAAGGATCCTCTCAACCAGGATGCTTATTACCAACTGGGAAAAACTTACTTTGAACTGGGGGAATTTGACAAAGCTATCGATATTTTTGAACAAATTTTGGCTAAGTTTCAATCTCATCCACTGGATGTTTACTATTACCTCGGGTTAAGTTACTACCAGACCGGAAATTGTTCTTCAGCCGTAGCCCGACTCCATGCCCTGGGAGAGGAACTTTCTAAAAGTCCTTCTTATTCGGATTCACTTTTTTATCTAGGGCAATGTCTCATGGATTTAGAGGATTTTCAAACAGCTCTTCAGGTCTATGATCAGTTTATCCAGCTAAATCCCCAATCAGATAAATCAGGAGAAGCTTTATTTAACTCGGGTGAAATTTTATTTCGTTTAGGAGAGTTTTCAAAAGCCATTTCTTTTTATGAAAAGCTCATCGAAAAGGATCCTCAAGGTCCCCGACGAGGAGAAGCCCTCTACCAGTTAAGCTTAAGTTATTTAAATATAGGAGAGGAACAAAAAGCCCTGGAATCTCTGAAAATCTTTACCCAGGATTACCTTAATCACCCCGCACTCCCGGCGGCCCTATATCAAATCGGTTTACTCTATGAAAAGGCCGGGGATTATGCCAAAGCCCTCGAAGGGTTTTATCGTTTGGTAAACCGGTTTCCTCAATCGGCTTATACCGATGAGGCCCTGCTCCATATAGGACATTCTTATGTCCATTTGGAAGCTTACCAAAAAGCTCTAGAGGCTTACCAGAGATTGATAAGCCTTTATCCAGAAAGCTCAGAGGTACCTGTAGCCTATTTTATGAGGGGGGAAAGTTTGTTCCACATAGGAGAATACCGTGCAGCAGTTCGAGAATATGAAAAAGTTCCCCAGGGGAATACTTTATGGCCGGAAGCTCAACTTCATTCGGCCCTTTCTTATTATCGGCAGGGTGATTACGAGGAAGGAATCCGTTCGCTAACCCGGCTTCTTTCAGAGCCCGGACTTAAACCTGACCTGGTAGAACAGGCCCGCCATTGGATGGGAGAGATGCTGATAAGTTCGGGAGATTATCAAAAAGCCAGGGAGTATTTTACAACTCTATTGAATCAAAAGCAGGCAGGATCTGTTTCCGATGAAATCCATATAGAATTGGCTAAAATCCTTTATCAAGAGGAAAAATGGAACGAGGTCCTGGATGAGTTAAAGAACATTGATGAAGACCGGCTACAGCCTGACATCTTGCTCCTTAAAGGCGATGCTTATTTCAATTTAAAAAATTACAAGAAGGCTTTGGAGACTTATCAAAAAATTGAAAAACGCTATCCTAACGATCCCTCGACTCAGGATGCCCTTTATCAGATAGGATATACCCACTATCGGCTTGAGAGATTTGATGAAGCCCGGCAGGTATTTACAAAGTTTATCAAAAGATTTCCGGACAACCCCCTGGCGGCTGAAGCCCAAAATCTGATAGGCTGGTCTTATTTTCGGAAAGGGGATTTTAAAGGGGCTATTCGGGAATTCCAACTCCTTGTTGAGCGATTCCCTCAAAGTAACCTGGTTGTGGACGCTAAACTCAAAATAGCCGATTGTTATTTTAATATGGGCGATTATCAAAAGGCCATAGAAGCTTATCAAAGGATTCTTATTGAGCATCCCGATCATCCTAAAACAGCCGAAGCCCAGTACAACCTGAATCTTTCCAGGTATCTACTGGGAGACACCACCGCTTATATAGAAGCTTCTAAGGAATTTGTTCAGAAGTATCCCGAAAGTCCTTTAAGTGCTGCAACCCAATATCAATTGGGTGAGCAGTACCTGCAACAAAAAAATTACCCGGAGGCTTTGAAGGCCTATCAATGGATTGTGGATCATCAACCTCAGAGTGAACTGGCCGATGATGCTCAGTATAAGATCGCCTGGAGCTATTTGCAGATGGAGAATCTGGATAGGGCTTTGGAAGAATTTCAAAAATTATTGGATACTTATCCGACCAGCGAGTACCGAATCCGTGCTCAATATGATAAAGCCACCCTTCAATTTAAACTCGGCCACTACGAACAGGCTCTTGAAACCTATAGAATCTTTACCCAAAGTTTTCCTGACAGTCCTCTCATCCCTGAAGCCCTCCTTCAAATCGGTTTAACCTTGTTAAAGACGGGAAAAACCTCTGAGGCGGAAGATCATTTCAAGAAGATTGTAGAACAATATCCTCAGCATCCCCTGGTTCCCGAGGCCTATGCCCAACTTGCTTTGACTTTAACCCATGAGAATAAATGTGAGGAAGCCGAGAAAGTAGAAAGAGGGATCGAGGGCGCTCCCCTTAAAAATACCTCGGTTGCTGAAATTCAACTCAAGATCGGCCAGTGTTATACCCAAACCAATAATTTGGATAAAGCCCTTGCCATTTATCAAAAAGTCATCTACCTTTATCCGGACCAAAAATCTTATACCGCAGCCGCAGCCTTTGCTTCTGCCGAGATTACCGCCAAACTCGGAAGAATCCAGGAAGCCATTACCCTTTATGAAAAAGTCATAGAGACTTCTCCGGATCAAGATCTCACCGAGAAGGCCCGAGTTAAATTAGAAGCATTAAGAAAACAGTAAAATCGGGGGCTATCTCCTTAATCCTCCTTCCTCCTCCCGCAACCCTAGCCGGTGAAAAGTTTCGCTAAGGAGATGGTTTAGACCAAAAATGCTTTTAAAGATGGGTTTATTTTTCTATTGACGGATGGGATAAGAATACTTTATGTTCATACCTGTTTACATATAAAGAAACGACCAGGTGGTAAGGAGTGTTTGGACCATAAAGAGCGCGAAAAAACCAAAGCCTACGAAATGTGAAAAGATCCCTCTTCTCCACCTTATATAGACCTTTTCCTGTTTCGTAATTTTCATGTCCTTTCGTGATCTTCATGGTTCAAGATTAGAAGAGTCTTGCTCAGAGCCGTTATTTTTGATTTTGATGGTACTATTGTAGATACCGAAGGGATGCACTACGAAACAACTCGAAAGGTTTTAGAGGAAGAAGGAATCCCTCTAACCCGAGAGGCTTTTTATGCCAGATATCTGGGCTATGATGACCTAGATGCCTTTCGGGCTATTTTGAAGGATCTGAACTTACCCTTGGATCCTGCATGGATTGAAAACCTGGCCCAACGTAAGGCTGGGTATTATCAGGAACAGTTACATCATCATCTGATTTTGTTCCCCGGGGTGGTCAATTTTATAACAAAGACGGCAGAAAAGTATATAACAGCTATTGCGTCTGGAGCTTTGCGAAACGAGATAGAGTTTGTACTGGAAGCTGCGCGGATCCGGGATAAATTTAAAGTTATTGTAAGCGCTGAGGACATCGAACATAGCAAACCTCATCCCCAGGGCTTCCTTAAGGCATTAAAAAAAATTAATCAAGAAATTATGAAAACAGCCCCTCTTATTCGTCCTTCCCAATGTCTGGTTATTGAAGATTCTTTAGCCGGAGTTCAGGCCAGCAAAAGTGCCCAGATGAAATGCTTAGCCGTTTTGAATACCTATTCCGAAGAAGCTCTTAAATCTGCCGGTGCTGATCTGGTCATTCCCAGTCTAGAGAGCTATAATATAGAAGAAGCAGAAAAATTATTCTAGGTGGAAATGTGGAAGTGTGGGAGGATGGGGGTGTGGGAGTGTGGAGGTGTGGAAGTAGGGAAGGATGGGGATGTAAGAGTATAAATGTACTCCTCACCTCCATATTTTCTTTTATCCCATAAACAGCTAACGCGACGTTACCACAAAAAATTTCCTGCTTTCACACTCCCACACTCCCACACCCCCATCCTCCCACACTCCCACACTCCCCTACTTAACTGATGCAATCTATCAGCACCCGTCAGCTCTTTGTCGAGATGATGCGGCGTTCTGAAGGCGAGATTGAGCTGGATAGAGCTGCTCTCCTCATTGCCAGGGAAGAATATCCGGATCTGGAGGTAGAGAAATATCTTCGAAGATTAGATAGGATGGCTGAGGAAGTCAGAAACTGGTTGGAAGGGATTCATAGCCCCTTAGGGATTATTCAAACCATGAACCGGTATCTCTTTGAGGAGGAGGGATTTACCGGCAATACAGAAAACTATTACGATCCTCGAAACAGTTTTTTGAACCAGGTATTGGACCGGAAGACAGGTATTCCTATCCTCCTTTCTATCTTATACATGGAAATCGGGCGCAGGATCGAATTCCCGGTCTTTGGGGTCGGTTTTCCCGGGCATTTCCTGGTTAAGAGTCCCTCTGAAAGTGGAGAAATCCTTATCGATCCCTTTAATAAAGGAGCCATTCTTTCTTATGCAGACTGCCAGACCCGGTTAGATCAGATTTATGGTGGTGCCCTCTTGTTTCAGGAGCAGTTTCTGGCGATAGTTACTAAAAAACAGATCTTAACTCGAGTGCTCCAAAACCTTAAGGGAATTTATATTCGCGAGCAAAACTATTCCAAAGCCTTTTCGGCTATCGAGCGCATTCTTCTTATTAATCCTAACCATCCTCAGGAGATCCGAGATCGGGGGTTATTGTACTACAATCTGGAGCGCTACGTCCAGGCATTGGCGGATTTGGAGCGATATGTAAAAATGGTACCCGATGCACCGGATAGAGATATCATTCAAGGACATATTCAGGTACTTCGGAAGCTCATTGCAAGTACCAATTAAAGGTGATCTAAAGATAAGGGCTCAGGGATCAGAATGTTTTGAATTCCGGTTCCTGGAGGCTGATCCTGATTCTCGTTTCTATGATTAACATCTTACCTTATTGTCAAGACCCTTATACCTATTATCGCCGAAAAACAAGAGTTGTTTATGTGGGGGATGTTCCCCTTGGGGGAAATTATCCTATTCGGGTTCAGTCCATGACTACCACGGATACAAAGGATACCATTGCCACGGTGGATCAAATCATCCGATTGGTGGAAGCCGGCTGTGAAATCGTCCGGGTAACGGTGCCTTCTCTGGCCGATGCTGAAAACCTGAAAAATATTAAAGCCGCTTTACGAGAGCGGGGTATTAAAGTTCCGCTGGTAGCAGATATCCATTTTACCCCGAATGCTGCCTTAAAAGCTGTAGAGTATGTGGAGAAGGTTCGAATTAATCCGGGAAATTATGCAGATCGGAAACACTTTGAGCAAAAAGAATACAGCGATAGCGAATACGCCCGGGAATTGGAACGGTTAGAGACCCAATTTAAACCCTTAGTTTTAAAAGCTAAACAATATGGAGTTGCCATGAGGATCGGAACCAATCATGGTTCCCTTTCAGATCGGATCATGAACCGCTATGGGGATACTCCGGAGGGCATGGTAGAATCTGCTCTGGAATTTGTACGAATCTGTGAAAAATATGGATACCGGGATCTGGTTCTATCCATGAAAGCTTCCAATCCTCTGATTATGATCCAGGCTTATCGGTTGTTGGCTGCCAGGATGGCTGAATTGGGAATGGATTATCCTTTTCATCTGGGTGTGACGGAGGCCGGGGATGGGGTGGATGGACGTATGAAATCCGCCGTTGGAATCGGTTCCCTGTTGGAAGATGGGATCGGAGATACCATTCGCGTCTCTTTAACGGAAGATCCGGTTGCAGAAATTCCTGTGGCCTATGCTTTGGTTAAGAAGTATAATGATTTGCTCGAGAAAGTAAGGAAGTACGGAAAGATGGAGGAAGAAGACCATAAAGATAGAGAGGCCAGGACGCCCATTGTTCTCTCTTCTCCCAAACCCCTACTTTCCCCTATGCCTGCTTCCCTACGAAATCCTTACACTTACTCCCGTCGTAAAACCCGGGAACTGGATTTAAACGGTCTTAAACTCGGAAATACCCATCCGATCCGGGTAGAAATTGCCGTTACAACGCCGATTTCAGATGTAGAAGCTACCTTACAGCAAATGGACCGACTTCTAAATCCGAAGTCCAAAAACTGTCCACCTTCTGAGATTATTCAGCTTTCCCTGGAAAAGGACATAGAAATAGATTATGTAACAGAAATTCGAAGAAACCTTCAGGGTTCCAGGTCCTTATCCCTTCCCCTTATTCAATCGGAAACCGGGCCCATGGTTTCGGGTCGAGTCCCTCTGGCCCTTAAAATTTCTCCTCATCTGATAGATCCGGATCCTATCTGTCGTATTCTTCCAGAGGTTGATAAAATCAACCTGAGTCCTGATCCAGAAGGATCCAGCTCAGATTGGAAATCTCGGATTCTACCGTATATCCAGTTGGCCAAGACGTATCAGAGGACGATTCAATGGGATGTTGATGAAGCCCAGATTCCTGAGTTTATCTTAAAGACCCATGGAAAAACCCTCGAAGGTCTTGTAGAGACGTGCTATCAGCTTGTTGGACTGGGTCTGGATCAGAATTATGAGAATGTTCTTATCTCTCTGAAAACCTCTCAAATGATCTTTGCCTACCGTAAGCTTGTTGATAAATTGGATTTTTCGGGAATGGACGTTCCCCTCCTTTTAAGGTATAGTCCGACTCCTGAAACTGAAGATCCTCTCCTGGAGGCTTCGGTGATATTGGGTTCTCTGCTATGCGATGGAATCGGCGATGCCATCCAGATAGCCGGATACGATGATCCTCTCGAAGCCCTTGAAGTGAGTTATAATTTGCTTCAGGCTACCCGATTGCGAATATCTCGAACCGATTTTATATCCTGCCCATCTTGCGGTCGCACCCAGTTCGATCTCCAAACTACCACCCAACGTATTAAGTCTAAGATGTCCCACCTTAAAGGGGTTAAAATCGCCATCATGGGATGTATTGTTAATGGTCCAGGTGAGATGGCTGATGCCGATTTTGGATATGTTGGATCAGGCCCCAGGCGGGTAGATCTCTATGTCGGGAAAGAACGGGTGGCCCGAAACATACCCGAAGAAGTTGCCGACGAAAAGTTGATCGAGCTTATTAAAGCCCATGGAAAGTGGATTGAGCCTTCAGAACCGATCTAAAAACCTCTCAGCATCCCGGGGCGTGATGGATCCTGGCCCTGGTCCAGGCAAGGTCCTGGAGTTCTTCGGCTAATTCTAAAGTACGTGCCGCCGCACGTCGGGCCTGTTCCTGCTGTTCAGGCGTTAAAGCGTATTTTAGCAAAAGACGTCGACCCAGCTCGTGGTGAAACCGCTCATCCGGTTGGATGATATCCCGGTAAAGACCGGCGGTTGCCTGATCTCCTATAGATTCGCAAAAATCAATGAATTGTTGGTTCTTAATAAGGGCAATCGATTCTCGGGTAAATTGTCCTGCGGCTACACGTTCAACGGTATCTGTAAGGGTTGTCAAATACTGAAACAGGAGGCTATATCCCTGGGCCAGAGGATCAAATCCGGTAAGATCTACCCCCAACTCCTTGAGTCGCTGTTCGATTAACCGGTAATGCTTCGCTTCATCACCTACCTGACGAGCAAAGGCCAGTTTTACTTCCGCCTGAGGGGTAGTTCCTATCCACCTGGCCGCAATTTCTGCAGCCTCGATCTCGTTTTTAAGGGCAATTTTTAAAAGGTCTCTAACATCCAGATTTCCTTCTCCAAAAGCTTTACGGGCATCCATAGCCCTTAGCTGATCTAAGAGTTCATTGTTAGACGCTTCCAGTTCTTTTACAAAAGTTTCTATATCCATACTTATCTTTCTCCTTGACTCAGATTCTAAATGATACCAGATTCTCAGTAGTTGTATTTTTTATGATATTTTAGTCTATGAGTTTAAGCTAGTAATTCCATATTGTCAAATTAAATAAACTTAAGACTAAAAGAATTAAAAAATACACGCTAAACCTGACATTTCGATCCGTGACCAGTTTTTCTCGCTCCCGGGTTCTACCTTAAAAGGTAGATTCAGAAACTTTGCCTGGTCGTAAAGGGGATTCGGAGCAGAGAGCCTGATGGAGGTATGTTCCCAGAAGGAGTCTGAAACCAGGCTACGGACAAGATGTTATGTTTTCTAGTTAGCCTAGCTCGTACACCGGGTAGATAATTTTTAAGTTGTTGAAACGGAGTAAGGAAAGTCGAAAAGATGCAAACCCTTTTGGGTATCCCCAGAGAGGGTTTTAGATATCTGTTGGATAAGGTCTTGAGTGATAATTCCCAACAGGTATAGAAACTTTTCTCAAAGGATTACGTCTTTTGAGCTGGTGTTATTCCGTTTTCAGGAGAATTAAAACAAGGGCCGGATTAAAAACCTTCGGCGTTTTTTCTCGGGCCCTCCAAGGAGGTAAGTTATGAAGAAAACCGTGATTGCAATATCCATGGCAGCCCTAATGGCTGCGTCTTCTGTTCCTGGTATAGCTCAGAATACGGAAACCGGAAATACAGTAACCGGAACCGGCGGTGCGAAGGGTACAGGTACCACCGAAGGTACGGGAATAACCAAGGGGACTGGAGGTGCCACGGGGACCGGCGTCGTAGTTTACAAAAGTAAGAAACGGACTCGAAAAGGTAAGAAGAAAACTACGGTTCATGCTAAGAAGGGAAAAGGAAGTGTTTCTGGTCAAGGCGTTGCCATAGGTAAAGGTACTACTTCCGGTAAGGGTACTGCAGCAGGTAAAGGGGCTGCCACGGGGACGGGTACAGCCGGTAATCCCAGACATCATGGTGACTCCCATACAGGTACCGATACCGGAACAACTACAGAAACCGGAAATACTGGATCAACGAGCAATACTAAGCAATAACTCCACTTAAATTTTTATGGAAAGATGAAACCCACCTGATCCTGAGCTGCAGCGGATGTCTGTTCCGCTGCACTTCCTCTCTTACCGATGGCTTTTCCTCTCAGGTTTATTTATTCAACCGGTTTGTCCGAATCAGGACTGGTAGAATCTGAGAACTTTTTTAACCTGCATCTCCGGCCAAGATAATTTATTGGGAACCTTTTTCAGGTCAGTACGTCATTCTAAAGTAGAATGATCTTACTCAGGTTGAAAAAAGGCTGAGGTAATAAACAAACGATCCTGAATAATTTTAAGATTTCTACCCTCGTAGTCGTGGGAATAGAGATAGGGTAGAAACTCGCTTCTACTGATTGTTTGGGAATTTATTACAAAGGTTTACGATGGGTTACTTACAAGGGAATTCAGGTAAATTTCACCCAATATAAATAGGAGGTGCCTTATGAAAAGAATGCTTATAGCCATATGTATGGTAGTTTTGTTGGCTATATTCTCTGTTCCGGTTATGGCCGGTGAAGTGAGTGGAAGAGGCGGAGTTCGGGGAACCGGCAGTATTCATGGTGGTGGTACAACCCTGGGTACAGGTAGTGCCAGCGGTACCGGAATGGTTATCTATCGAGGTAATCACGGTAAAGTCCGTGCTAAAAAAGGAACCGGCACCGTTTCTGGTAGGGGAATTGCTATTGGCAAAGGGAGTGCTACCGGCACCGGTAAAGCAATGGGCGGGGGACAGGCTTCCGGCACAGGTGGAGCAGGACATCCTCTCCGATAATGCGTTTTACCCTACCTACCCCCTCTGATCCCATAGACCGGATAAGCTCTTGTAGGGATGACCGGCTGGTCGTCCCTACTCCTTTTGAATCCGGAATTCTCTCTGGGTCGGGATTCCGGAAGATTTATTTCGGAAAAATTTCATTTCCCTTTCGTTAGGAGATCCTCTGGGGTTTAGCCATACCTCGTAATACCACATCGTATACGACGCTCTGTAATTCCATAATCTCAAAACCGTTTCGTCGGAAAATGGACAGAGTCTCCCGATTCAGATGACAACCGGCACAGAGTTTTTTCCAACCCGGAGTTAAGGCATCCTGAACTTTAGCCAAAATCGGGGTTTTGGTCCTGACATGCTCCAGAAATCTAAAGGTTCCGGCAGGTTTTAAGACCCTATGAACTTCTCTGGTTGCTTTATCTACCTCCGGAATTGAACAGAAGACCAACGTTGATATAACCGTATCAAAGCTAGAATTTTTGAAGGGAAGGTCTTCGGCACTACACCGGATAAGCTCAACTGATACGGAAGCCCTTTTTAACTCCCTATAGGCCCTTTCAAGCATATGGGGTTCTGGATCAATCCCTACGACTTTCTCGACGTCCCGATAATAAGGAAGGTTTAATCCCGTTCCAATCCCCAGTTCTAAGACTTTTCCCTTTGCAGCCGAGACCACTTTTTGTCTCTGCTTCCCAAGACCCAACCACTCTTGCGGAATCATAATCCAGTTATAGGTAGCTGCAAAAATAGGATGTTGTTTCATCTTAACGTTGTATATGAGCCCGAAGGGCCATCTGGGCACTGATCAGCCCGGCCAGAATACCATCTTCATAATTAAACCTGGGGTTGGAAGCCAGCTCTGGAAAACCGGGAGGATCCAGGATATCCTCCCGAGTTAATCGAGGATTAATTTCTTGAGCAACCTGGTAGACTTTTTCCCTTTGCTGGGAAATCATCTGTTCTAAGAGCAGATCCAAAGCTTGAAAAAGTTCGTTCAATTCCCTAGCCCCCTTTATTCCTTTTACGTTCTTTGGATTTTTAGAGTGAATAACTATTTAAATTTTATAAAAGAAAGGTTGATCCCGTCAATAAAAAGTTTATTTCCGACTAGGTTTGCCGGGTAAGTCCAAACTGCATCTTGACAACAGGGACCCCATCGCATTAAATACAGGTAACAGGATCATTCTAAAGAAGGCAGGCTTTAAATCTCCTACAACCCTGGATTAAACGGATTTATGTGATTCGTATAATTCGTGGGTTATAACCCATGAAAGAAGGACTTAAAGTTGGATTAAGTTTTGAACAGACGATTACCGTAGCACCTGAAGAGGGAATCACGTACTTAGGTCCCGAGTATCCCTCGGTTTTCTCGACTCCTTCCATGATCAGACTCATGGAAGATACCTCCAGGAAGCTCTTAGAGCCCTATTTAGATCAAGGAGAAAGTTCTGTGGGAACAGCCGTGAATATCAGACACCTGAGACCAACCCCGATAGGAATGAAGGTTACGGCCAGATCCCGGTTGATCGAGATCCGTGATAGACGCTGTATGTTCGAAGTAGAAGCCTATAACGAAAGGGAAAAAATCGGGGAAGGATTCCATGAACGGGCGATTATCGATAAAAAGAGGTTTGCAGCCAAAGCAAAACCGGAACAACCAACAGATAGCCTGTCAGGGAAATCCTATCGGATGAAGGGAGCAGAGGCAGTTATTCAAACCCTGAAGGCAGAGGGGACCGAAGTTATTTTTGGGATTCCTGGAGTTCATGCACTACCTCTTTATGATGTGTTGATAGATTACCCCGAGATCCGTCACATTCAGACTATGCACGAACAGGGAGCCGGATTTATGGCCGATGCCTATGCAAGGGTAACCGGAAAACCGGGCGTTTGTTTAATAACCCCGGGTCCAGGGGGAGGTAATGTCATTACCCCGGCTATGGAAGCCTACGCGAGCTCTTCTCCGGTCTTAATTCTCATGGCACAAATTCATTCTAAGTTGGTGGATAGCGGAAAAGGAGGGGTTCATGAAGTTAAAGATCATTATAATCTGTTTAAATCGGTTACCCGATGGAATCATCGCGTGAAGTCAGTGGAGGAAATCCCTTCCGTGATCCGGGAAGCCTTCAAAAAATTAAAAACCCAGAGACCCGGGCCGGTACAGATCGAAATTCCCACAGATATTCTAAGTAGCGAAGGTCAGATAACTATCCCGGAGAAGGTTCCGTGGACGAGGAGATCCGGTGATCCCCAAAAGATTAAAGAGGCGATAGACATCTTACATCAAGTTAGAAATCCTTTAATTTTAGCCGGCGGTGGAACGATTCGATCAGGGGCTGAGTTAGAAATCCGTGAGCTTGCAGAACGGTTGAGTGCTCCGGTTATAACAACCTTTCAGGGAAAGGGAATCCTCCCCGAAGATCACCCTCTGGCCCTGGGTTGTATAAATGGACTCCTTATCTATAGAGGAAATCCGGTGAAGAGTCCCTTCGTACAGAAATTTCTATCTAAAGTCGATTGTTTAATGATCATTGGGACAAAACTGGGTGAAGCGACCACCGATAATTGGCGGTTACCTTTACCGGTGCGAAGGATCCAGATTGACCTGGATGAGAAAGAGATCGGAAAAAACTATCCGGTCGAGGTAGGTATTGTGGGGGATGCCAGACAAGTTTTGGCAGAAATCTTGAAGGAACTAAAAGAAAAAAATCTATCTCGAGTCTCTGAATGGGAAGAAGTACAAAATACGGTGACTGAGTTGAAAAAGGAAATTGAAGGGCTTCTCAAGTCGGGCCGTCGGGAAAAAGAACTCCAGATAGTTTGGGATCTCCAAGAGGTTTTAGAGCCAGATGCCATTGTGGCCAATGATATGACCATTATGACTTACTGGACTGGGCGGTATTTTAAAGTACGTCGGCCACGGACGTTCTTATATCCTTATGGTTCTACCACCTTGGGGTTTGGCTTACCTGCTGCAATTGGAGCTAAAGTGGCCTATCCTGACCGACAGGTTATAGCCCTTTGTGGAGATGGGGGGTTTATGTTTACTTGCCAGGAACTGGCTACAGCAGTCAAATATCAGCTAAATATTCCCATACTAATTTTTAACGACAGAAGCTATGGGGTTCTCAAGGGTTTTCAAGAAATTCGATATGGTCGTAGCTTTGAGGTAGATCTCTATACCCCTGATTTTGTAAAGTTTGCAGAAGCTTTTGGGGCGCGAGGAATTCGATTAAAGGATCCTTCAGAACTAAAATCTGCCCTTAAAGAGGCTCTATATTCGAATTTTACAACTATTATTGAAATTCCTGGAACTTTTCAGGTCCCCTGGCTATCTTTAGAATAAAGAGGTCCTGGGTCCTTGTCTTAATCCAAAATGACCGGTGGATAAGCTGGTTGTCTGAAATTGCTCCTGTATTTACATGGACCCACAAGCAAAAATGGGACTGTGGGATCGTTTCAAATATGATCTTATTTCCCCTGGAAATGCCAGAGGAGCTGTAGAAATATTAAAGAAACAACCTTGCCTGAATTGTGGAAACAGGTTAAATGTACGCTTTTTTAGCTGTGATTACGAGAAGGTGGAAGGTTCAGAGCGCGAGCTCCGCAGAGATTGGTGGTTTCAAGGTTATGCTGTTTGTACAAAATGTGCCGTAAATTATATCACTCAGGTGGAGAATGATCCTATGGAGTTTTCTAAGGGTTATCATTGGAGTCCAACCCGAGTCGACTGGACCCTGGAAAAGGTTCATGAAGCCTATCAGGCCTACGTTTCAGAAGAAATAACTAAACTCAACGAGTTTTATGAAGTCAGGCAAAAGTTAGATCCCCGTCAGCCTAGAGTGATGTTGAAGATTTTGAAGTACCATGAACTGTAAATCGTTTTAGAAGTTACTCAGGAGTCAGAATTTAGATCTTACCCACGGAATCATTCCCGGATGGATAGAAGGGCAAAACTAGGTTAAGAGGTTGTATTCCTTCTTCTGAATTCTGGCCTCTGAATTCTGATAGGTTAAAATGATTAAAGTTACCTGTGTTGCTTATAGTCCAGATGGAAATTATCTGGTAGCCAGTAGTAGCAATAGCCAGGTAAAAATCTTTGAAGTTCAAACCGGCAAAGAAGTCATGATGTTGGGGGGACATTATGATGCGGTGTATAGCGTCTGTTACAGTCCAGATGGAAGGTACATCCTCAGTGGAAGTAGAGATAAAAGTATTCGAATATGGGAAGCGGCAACGGGTAAAGCATTATACAGCTTAAAAATCCATACGGCAGATGTATTCAGTGTAGTTTATAGTCCTGATGGAGAGAGTATAGCCAGTGGCAGTCGGGACAGGCAGGTTAAAATTTGTAATCTGACTACTAAAGAGGTAAAAACCCTGGAGGGTCATACAGATCAGGTCTTTACGGTTTGTTACAGTCCAGATGGCCGCTATTTAGCTAGTGGAGGAATGGATCGAAAGATCAGAATCTGGAATGTGGAAACGGAAGAGACCCAATTTATACTGGAAGGGCATTTAAAACATGTTAAAACCCTGGTTTATCTGGAAGATGGTTCCTATTTAGCCAGCGGAAGTTTTGATGATTCCATCAAAATATGGGATACCCAGACAGGAAGGGAAATTCACAGGCTGCTGGGTCATACGGGATCTGTGATGAGTCTTTCTTATAGCCCGGATGGAAAGCACCTGGCCAGTGGAGGGGGAAAGGATGATCATTCCATTCGAATCTGGAATCTTGAAACGGGAAACTTAGAGTTGTTAATTAAAGGGCATACCAAACAGGTTATGTCGGTTTCTTACAGCCCGGATGGTAATTATCTGGCCAGCGGCAGCTTCGACGATACTATTCGCATTTGGGACGCCAAAACCGGGAATCTGATCAAAACCCTCTCACCGAGTGATGCAGGGTAAAGGATAGGGTTAGAAGCCGGAAGGACCTCTGGCTTTTAACTTCTGACCTTAAGGGTCATCCCTTATCTGGCATCGATTAATTTGTGCAAGAGCCAGCTATTCGCGTGATGATGCTCCCCCGGGATACCAACGGGTTTGGGACTATTTTTGGTGGGGTTATTTTGAGCTATATTGACCTGGCCGGGGGGATAGAGGCCCATAAATACGCTCCTAAAAGGTTTGTTACCAAGGCCATGCGGGAAGTAGAGTTTGTGGCCCCTGTATATGTGGGAGATCTGGTAAGTTTTTATGCCCAGGTCATTCGGGTAGGGCGCACCTCTTTAACGGTCCACGTTATAGTCGAAGCAGAACGTGGAACGAGTCATAAATCCAAGGTTAGGGTAACGGAGGCTGAAGTTATTTACGTGGCGGTCGATGAAAACGGTCGACCGACGCCTATTATGGGAGATTGAAGTCTATACAAACCTGCCTAACGGCCGCTGCTTTATGGCTTTTACCTTCTACCTCTTTGATTTTTGAGCTAAATGCCAGCAGAGAATTGCTATCCCGAAGGTTTGAAGTGAAGGATTCTCTAGAAGCTATTGAGTTTTATTTCCAGAAAGGCTGGACCGATGGGCTTCCGGTAGTTCCGCCTACCGAAGATCGGATCTGGGAAATGCTGGATTATGTAAAGACAGAAACCCAATCACAGGCAAATCTTGTCCTCTTCAATCCAACCATTTGGAAGATTTTAGTAGAAATATGAAACAGATTCTGGCCAGAACAGGAAAGATCCACGAGGAGTCTGTGGACGTCCTCGTTTTG
Source organism: Candidatus Limnocylindrales bacterium (assembly GCA_035559535.1). NCBI lineage: Bacteria > Bacillati > Chloroflexota > Candidatus Limnocylindria > Candidatus Limnocylindrales > Candidatus Limnocylindrales bacterium. The sequence goes on along the minus strand of DATMBG010000021.1, from coordinate 13,236 downwards.
AATTTTTTTGAGAAAACGAAAGATCTCACAGAACCTGTCAAGTCCCTGGATCAATCCCTCCAGGGGATGATCCATCGGGTCTTGCAAGGAAACAACTTCAAAGGAAAGGTCCTGGAAACCCAACTGATTTATTTAAGCAAACAGGGAACCGATCCGACTCTCACTGCAAAAGCCGTTCTGCTTGTAGGGCTTGGAAAAAAAGAGGAATTTAATCTGGAAACCCTCCGTCGTGCGGCAGGTAAGGCTGCAAAAGAAATTTCAAGGAAGGGATTTACCAGTTTTGCGACTCTGCTTCCCGGAACAGGTAATCCCAGAGAAGCCCAGGCTTTGGTTGAAGGAACGTTACTGGGACTCTATAAATTTGATCCCTATAAGTCTAAGAAAGAAGAGGATGCCAGGGAGATAGATCGCATGATCCTTATCTGCACCGATGAGCAAAGGTTAGCAGAAGTAGAAGAGGAAATTCGTACGGCCCGGATTATCTCAGGAGCCGTTAACTTTGCTCGGGACTTGATTAATACGCCGGCGAATATCCTGACTCCCTCGGAGCTGGCCCATCAGGCCAGGCGGATGGCCGAAACCTGCCGTTTAAGATGTCAGATCCTGACGGAAAAAGAGATCTCAGATCTTAAAATGGGAGCTTTGTTAGCCGTTGCAAAGGGAAGCGAAGAGCCTCCCCGATTTGTAATTCTGGAACACGATCCGAAGCAAGCAGCAATCGGCAAAGAACCAGAGGGTAGTTCGGCTTTGGGTACCATAGTTTTAGCCGGTAAGGGTGTAACCTTTGATAGTGGGGGAATTTCTCTGAAACCCTCAAAGGGGATGTACCAGATGAAGACCGATATGTCCGGAGCCGCGGTTGTGTTAGGTACCCTGCAGGCTATAGCGCTGCTGGATCTCCCCCTTCACGTAGTGGGATTGATAGGAGCTGCCGAGAACCTCCCCAGTGGTAAAGCCACAAAACCCGGTGATGTCGTTACTTCCCTCTCCGGGATCACCATCGAAATTCTAGATACCGATGCGGAGGGTCGGTTGATCCTCGCGGACGTCCTGGCCTATGCTAAAAGATACAATCCCCAGGCCGTTATTGATCTGGCAACTCTTACCGGTGCCTGCGCCATTACCCTCGGTCGGGTTGCAGCCGCTATGATGGGAAATGATAAATCTCTTCTGGATAAGATCCGTCAGGCCGGAGAAACTTCCGGTGAACGGGTTTGGGAACTTCCTTTATGGGAGGATTACAGGGAATTGGCCAAGAGTAAGATAGCCGATCTAAAAAATATTACCGAAGATGTAGGAGCCGGTACGATTATGGGGGGAGCTTTCCTGAGCTATTTTGCCGAAGGTTTTCCCTGGGTTCACCTGGATATTGCCAATGTGGCCCGCAATTTTGAAGAGAAACCTTATATTCCTGAAGGAGGAACCGGTTTTGGAGTACGGTTGCTGGTTGAGTTCCTAAGAAGCTGGAAAGGAAGCGGATTAAGTCAAAAATAAAATTTGAGGAAAACTTCTCAACTTCTAAGTAGTGTCATAAAAAGTGGAGTCAGAAACAAGAAACCAACGACTTTTTGTCAAAATTTCTGGAATATCAATGGCCTTTCCCTGTGTAGGGAGGGCTTTTTTGCTTTAAAAGCTCTGGCATAAAATTTGGAGATAATTTAAAATGTCTAATGGTTACCCATTTACCGTGAAAATGTTTCATAAAGGGTAGGACGACCTTACGGTATTGCCTTTTAACAGGATAGCCATAGAGAACTGCTCCTACCAGTTATGTTACATTCCAACACGGAGAGGGTATAACCCACAACATTCTTAAAAAAAGGAGGTTACAGTATGTCTTGGTTTAAAATTCAGTCTATCTTTTTTGTTGCGGTGATAAGCCTGTTGCTTTTCACGGTGACCGGAGTTACAGCTCTGGATCGGTTTGGTAATGGAAATCGTACAGAATTTGATCCGGCAGCGGCTAAATGGCCCTGGTTCAATCAGTCGACCGCTGAGCCTGTAACACCCCTTCCACCTGCTTTACTACCGGATAGAGGACAGAACTCAAATCAAACTGCCTTTAATCCGGAAGGTGCACGGTGGCCCTGGTTTAACAACAACGGTCTTTCAAATACGTCCCGATTTGGGAGCGTGACACCACCTTTACCATCGGACCGTGTTGCGTTTAATCCAGAGAATGCGAGATGGCCACAGTACCAGACGTCAGGAGTTGGTCAGGCTCCCATTGCAGCCAAGGAATCTGTACAGATCAGAGATGTTAACCGTTTAAATTCCAAATCTCGTCTCAATCGTCGTTAACCCGGTAGAATACCGTTTTATTCTACCGGTCTCCAGCCTAAGAGAAGGCCCCTATCTTGTAGGTTCCTATAATCTTGAAGGAGAACCCGGTAGGGGTGGTTCTCTATGGCCGTTTTCCCACTCTGAATCGAAATCTATCTAAACCGAACCAGATTCTTTCGACATTCTGTCTGGGATTTAATACTACTCCTTCTTCCCCCGGAGGGAACAGCCTAGTTTGACAGTTTGTCCAAACCTGAAGGTTAAAATTCTGAAAGAACGTCATAGCAAATCCCACCCTTCATAACCGATCCAACCCAACCCATTATCCGAATATCTTTAGTTTGATGACTTTTAACAGCTCGAATCGTAGGCTAAAGCTCCAAAAAAGGAGAGTAAAGCAGCTCACCAGTTTGAAGCCGGTATTAGAAAAAAGTTCCTGGATTTGATTGACTTTTAGTAAAAACAATTTTATGATACCCACAGTTCAGCCACCTGACATCCTTAGAACTTACCCTGTATAGGGTTGGTTAGGTAGTAACGTTTATGAATTCTGAATTTTTATCCCTGTTTATTTGGTATCTTATCCTCCAGATTCTGGCATGGAGTACTTTTCCCATTTCTTATCGCCTTTTTCCCAGTTTTCCAGACCGGGGTTATGCCCTGGCTAAAATCCAGGGACTGTTATTCTGTGCTTATATAAGCTGGCTTCTCACCAGCCTGCATCTGCTCCCTTATCAGACTACAACGGCCTGGTTGTCAGTAGCCTTTATTCTCGTTTTAGGAGTGGGTTTCGGACTCGTCCAACCCCATCGTAAGGATCTGATCAAGTTCCTTCAACGAAACCTTAAACTGCTGCTCCTCCTGGAAGTTATCTTCTTATCGGCCTATTCGGTCTTTGCCTTTATCCGATCCTATAATCCAGATATTACAGGAGCGGAAAAGGAGCCGGATTTCACCTTCCTCAACGCTATTTTACAAAGTAAAACCCTTCCCCCCCTGGATACCTGGTTTGCCGGAGAATCTCTTAACTATTATTATTTTGGCTATTTTATCTGGGCTCAAGTCATTAAATTATCCAGGATTCCCTCTTCCATCGGATTTAATTTAGCCATAGCCACTATACCGGCTTTATCCCTCGTGGGCGCATTTAGTCTGGGTTTTAAGCTAACAGGGCGATTTCGTTATGGTTTTTTGACCGGGTTTTTATTGTGCCTGGCAGGTAATCTCGATGCCCTTATCCAGTGGCTGGAGAGAGGAAGACTGTTTCCCTTTGACTGGTGGAGAAGCTCCCGGATTATTCCAGATACTATCAACGAGTTCCCCTTCTTCAGCTTCTTACTGGGAGATCTTCATGCCCATTTTATGTCGATCCCCCTTGCCTTGTTATTTCTTTCCCTGTTGTATGAGGTGACCTGGAAGGAAAAGGAGAAAGGGAGAAAGGGCGAAAACAGGAACAGAGAAGGGGAAGAGCCGTTCCCTTCCTCCTTCCTTTCCCTCTTTCACCCTCGCGTTCTTCCACGCTCCCTTTTTCCCCTTCTCCCCTTCTGTCTCTCCCTTGGTGCAACTCCCTTTCTTAACACATGGGATTTTCCCACGTATCTCCTTTTAACCCTTTTGTGCCTTTTCCTAGGAAATCTTAGAAAGGCAGAAACTTCTGGCCCGCATTTCCAGAAACCGAAATTATCTGCTTATGCTGGATGGACCTTCTTCACCTTTTTAGTCTTACTGGCCGGGAGTTATATCCTGTACCTGCCTTTCCATCTATCTTTTAAATCTCAGGTTCCTCTCAGTAGCCTCCGAATGGTTTCAAGCTCTCAACGGACCGGGGTGGCTTATTACCTCATTATCTATGGGTTTTTCTTGTTTATCCTGGTCACCTTTGCCTTCTGTAAATTCACACATATCCTAGGTTCCTTTACGCAAGATGTTCAAAGGACCCTGTGGGGAGGTCTTTTGTTATCCTTTCCCATCTTATACCTTGTCTTTAATACCTGGGTTATTCCTCTGACCTTGCCCCTTACCCTGTTATTTTTAGTATTAACCTTACAGGAGAGAGAAGCCTCTTCGCAATTTATCTATGGATTGATCTTCGTGGCTACGGCGATTTTGATAGGATGCGAGTTGATATATATTAAGGATTTTTACGCCCATCCCCTCGAACGGCAGAACACTATCTTCAAATTTTATTATCAGATTTGGATTTTCTTATCCATAGGGGTTCCTTATCTACTCTATGAGATCGATACCCAGGGGTTTTTGAAGGAAAAAGTCCGAATTTACTGGGATTATGTTTTCATGTTTTTGCTGGTAGCTCTGGTTATTTATCCCGTGGCCGCTACCTACGAGAAATGTAATCGATTCAAAGATTCAAAACATGGAGGCCTTCCCTATCTTCCAACCCTGGACGGTACCCTGTATATTCAATTTCGTTATCCTCAAGAGTATCGGGCTATAAAATGGCTAAAAGAAAACCTCTCCGGGCAACCTGTTATTTTAGAAGCCACCGGGAAACCTTATTCCTTCTATGGGAGGGTTTCCACCAATACAGGATTTCCAACTGTATTGGGTTGGGGGAATCATGAAGCTCTCTGGCGGGATCAAACCTGGAAATCCATTATGGAACGCACCCAGGACATTCAGACGATTTATACAGCTCCGGATAAGTCCACCGTTCAAGATTTATTAAAAAAATATCACATTCAGTACATTTACGTAGGTTCCCTGGAAAGGCAAACTTACAGCCCGGTGGGGTTGGAAGGATTTAACACCACCTTTGAGCCGGTTTATCATCAAGGTGAGGTGATTATTTATAAAGTTCCAGATACTTCTTCCTAAACCTTATCCCCTACACGATCCGCAGTAGCTCGAGAATACGGATGGTAGTGTCATCATTCGACGAAATGGTTTTGGAGGACCCACCGTTGGATTGCCTACCCTAACCCTCTCATCCCCATACCCCCCTGTATCCCCCCGTGGACGGGGGGAAGGAGTATGGGGATGAGAGGGTTAGGTGTTAAGAAAAACCTACTTCAGAAAGGAAGGGGGGAAATCTGTGTGTAGTTACTTGGGATAATCATAAAATCCTTTCCCGGATTTTCGTCCCAGATAACCGGCCAGAACCATTTTTTTCAACAGGGGGGGTGGAGCATAAAGACGATCTCGATATTCTTCAAAGAAAATATTGGCCACTTTGTAAGTGGTATCTAATCCTACAAAATCCAGGAGTTCAAAGGGCCCCATGGGGTATCCGCAGCCCAGCTTCATGGCCTTATCGATGTCCTCTTTAGAAGCCAATCCGTTTTCGAGAGCCCGAATAGCTCCCAGCAGATAAGGAATCAGTAGAAAATTAACGATAAATCCAGAGTTATCCTTAGCCGCTACAGGCTCTTTCCCCAGGGACTTTACAAACTCAAAGGCTGTCTGAAAGACTTCCTCCTTTGTAGCGATGGTTCGTACCACCTCGACCAATTTCATCAAGGGAGCCGGATTGAAAAAATGCAAGCCTACAACCCGATCTGGGCGACGGGTAGCCGCAGCCATCTCAATAATCGTCAGGGAGGAGGTATTACTGGCCAGAATGGTTTCAAAAGGACAAATCTTGTCCAGTGCACCAAACACTTCCTTTTTTATATGAATATCTTCTACCACGGCTTCAATGATCAAATCACAATTCCCCAAATCCTCCAGTCGAGTTGTTCCCTTAATTCGGCTCAGGATCTGATTTTTCTGTTCTTCGGTCAACTTCTTTCTTTCAACGCCGGTTGACAAAAACTTATGGATACTTTGAAGTCCTTTATCCAGCAAATCTTGGGAAATCTCCCTTACGGTAACCGGATATCCGGCTTGTGCACAAACCTGGGCAATACCCGAACCCATCAATCCACATCCAACGACCCCAACATGTTTAATTTGCATATCCGGAACCCTAAGACTCAAAGGCATTAAGCCTGTTTTCTACCGATTGGAAGGAACCTAAAGACCTTCAGAGTTTTAGCACATCTTAGTACCTTTGGGTCTTAGAGGCGAAAGAGTCTTTTCCATTGTCAAACAAGGACGTTTGACCTACGATATTCTTTCAAAAATCGCTGCGATTCCCTGCCCACCTCCGATACAGAGGCTTGCCAGACCGTATTTAGCTTCTCGACGTCGAAGTTCATAGAGGAGGGTTAAAGCCAGCCGGGCCCCGCTGGCGCCTACCGGATGCCCTAAGGCGATGGCGCCACCGTTTACATTCACTTTCTCCCGGTCGAGGCCTAATTCTTTCTCTACGGCTAAATATTGGGCGGCAAAGGCTTCATTAATCTCGATCAGATCTAAGTCCTTCAGGCTCAGATTTGCTTTTTTCAGTACGATTCTGGTAGCGTCTGCCGGTCCGATTCCCATGATATCGGGATCTACACCGGCCAGCCCCCAGTTAACCAATCTTCCCAGGGGGGTCAGGCCCTCTTTTTCGGCTATATCTGCCGTGGTCAAAACAACAGCTGCTGCACCGTCACAGATGCCACTTGCATTACCCGCCGTCACACATCCGTCTTTTTTAAATACCGGAGGTAATTTCAAAAGTCCTTCCAGGGTGGTATCCATACGGGGATGTTCATCGGTGTCAAAAATAGAGGTCCGTCCTTTTTTGTCCGTTATCTCCATGGGGACGATCTCTTCCTTAAGTCTTCCTTCCATAATAGCCGCCCGGGCTTTCATCTGGCTCCGCAAAGCAAATTCATCTACTTCCTGTCGGGTGATTTGATATTTCTGTGCTAAGTTTTCAGCCGTGATGGCCATGGGCGTATCGTGGTATGTGTCTACCAAAGCGTCTCCTAGAGAATCCTGCAATACCGGCTCATTTCCGGCAAATGAGAGTCTGAAGCCTTCCCGAGCTCCACGTAAAACATAGGGGGCCTGACTCATATTTTCCGTTCCACCCGCCAGTACAAAGGTTGCTTCACCTAACAAAAGCAATTGGGCTCCATAAACTATGGCCTGTAAACCGGAACCACACAGTCGGTTTACGGTAAGGGCCGGAGTTGAAATCGGAACCCCCGATTTTAAGCCGATGTGTCTGGCTAAATAAATAGATCCTTTATGGGTTTGAATAACATTCCCAAAGACCACATGATCAATCCGATCCGGTGTGATTCGAGCCCGCCTCATGGCTTCCTTAGAGGCTACGGTGGCCAGCTCTACAGAGTCTATATCTTTGAGACTTCCCAAGAATTTCCCGAAAGGGGTCCGGGCTCCTCCGATAATGACAACATCTTTATGCATACTGACTCTCCTCCCTTCTCGCTGACGACTAAATCGAAGCCGGATACTTTAGTCCGTTTTCTCTAATCGTTATTTTTGCAAAATTAAACCTTGAAAGTATAGCTTTTATCTATCTGTTATATATCTGTCGGAGGAATACTCCGTCAAGTTATTTCTTTGGATCGTTTGAATCAAGCTGGTTGAGGAAGAGAAATCTTTAGCTTGAGAATTCTTTCTTTCGATTCCCGGCATTTTCCCCTTGCATCCTTCTCATTAATTTTTATAATGACGACAAATCTAGAGGTAAACCCCGGCTATACGTTATCTGTTTGATGATGTTTGGAGGATAACCTATGAAACATCCCGACTTTTCCAAGGCCTTTCAGGATGGTCAAAAAATAGTGGTTGCAGATGAAGAAATCCTTTTAAAATGTCATCCCATTGGGGAGCTGGTTTTGACTTCAGGCAAGTTAGTTGCCTGTGATCCCCTGGTTTGTCCGGAGCCCAAACCCTTTACGGTAAGTTTTAGACCGGGTTCTTATCCGGTTATTTTAAGCGTTGCCCATTTCCTGGATACCGGGGATGAGAGGGTTGTCTGTGCTATGATCCAGACAGGTTCTGAGATGCCCGTACGATGGGAAATGGCTACAATTCCGGGTCAGGATCTGGGCTCCCTGAGGGAAAGGGAGATATTTGGTTATGGGGTTGATTCGGAAATGGGATGTTTTATGGATGCAGAAACGGCTCAGATACTTATGGAAAAATTAGAACATGAAGAGGGCTATCGGGAAAGGTTAATTTCGGAGTTTGAAAAAACCTACCTTCCCTCCTGGTCTTGGATGAATATATGTATGAATCCTTCCAATGGAGCAAATCTCATAGCCTTTTCGTCGGGCTTTGGAGATGGTTTTTATGCAACCTACCTGGGATACGGCCCGGATGGACGCGTCAGTCGTGTGGTAACCGATTTTGACCTTTTGGATATGGAAGAGGCCGTGTAAAAGAGGCCGCTTTTTTACCCATCGATTTGGAGGATTGGTCATGGCCAGAACCCAACTTTTTTCTAAAATTCAACGTGCTTTAAAACTTGCCGCATACTTTGAAACGAAAGGTATTTCCACAACGGAGGGGCTTGAACAGATTGCCGAGGTTCAATGGAGTCGCCGTCGGTTCCTTCAAACAGCCACCGCCGTCGTAGCCGGGATAGTGGTGGATAAAGTGTTTCCAGAATTTTCGGTAATGGCCGCCGAGGGTCCCCGGGTTGTCATTGTGGGTGCAGGTTGTGCCGGACTGACCTGTGCTTATCGACTTCAGCAAGCGGGGATCCAGGCCCGTGTGCTAGAGGCAGATACCCGGGTGGGAGGACGTATGTTTACGTTGCGTAAGGCCTTTCCTGACGGCCAGATTGCAGAGCTGGGGGGTGAGTTCATCGATACCAGCCACACCTCGCTTCGGCGTCTGGTTAAGGAACTAGGACTTACACTGATCGATGTCCATAAGGCCGATGATAACTTGGTCTCGGATGTTTATTACTTTGAAAACCGTTCTGTGCCCTATACCGAGATCGTAGAAAATTTTCGTCCGGTCGCTGCGCTTATTCTGAAAGATCTTGCAACCCTTACCGGGGATGGATCGGTGACCTATAAAAACCCCCACAATGGTCAAGCCCTGGACCGTCTCAGTATCGCCGAATGGTTAAATACACGGGGTGTAACCGGGGTCATTGGATCTTTACTGGAAGTAGCCTATCTGGGGGAATACGGCCTTGAAGTGGATGAACAAAGTGCTCTGAATTTACTCTTTTTGATCGGAACCGATCCAGATCACTTCAAACTCTTCGGGGAAAGTGATGAGCGCTTCCATATCGCCGAAGGTAATGATAGTGTACCAAAGCAACTTGCCCAGCGACTTCGGCGACCCATCGAGTTTGAAACTCGCCTGGAAGCCATCCGACAGCTTGCCAATGGGACTTATCGCTTGACGGTTAACCAGGCCGGTAAGGCCAAAGATATTACAGCCGACGAGGTGGTTCTGGCCATCCCTTTTACCATGCTTCGGCAGGTTAACATCCAGGTCCCACTCCCTCCGGTTAAGCGACTGGCTATAGAGACCCTGGGCTATGGTACCAATGCGAAGATTATTGCAGGCTTTTCCCAACGGATCTGGCAGATGGCCGGAAGTAACGGCAGTACTTTTTCAGATCTGAGTTATCAATCCTCTTGGGACACAAGCCGTGGACAGGCCGGTAAACATGGAATTCTGACAAACTTCGTGGGAGGAAAGCGTGGAATTACGGTCGGTAAGGGGACTCCTCAGGAACAAGCTGCCGATTTCGTTTCCCAGATCAACAAAATTTTCCCCGGAGCCACGACGGCTTATACCGGGCAAGCTGCCCGTTACCACTGGCCGACGGCGCCTTTCGTTGAAGGAAGTTATGCCTGCTATAGACCGGGTCAATATACCACCCTGGCAGGAGCCGAAATGGAACCGGTTAAGGGCCTCCACTTTGCCGGAGAACATACAAGTCTTGATTTTCAAGGATTTATGAACGGAGCTACTGAATCCGGTGAACGTGCTGCTAAAGAAGTTCTCAGTCGGGTGTTGAGACGGAGGGTTCGATAAAGAAAGAGCCCTAAAGTTCGGTTGGATCCCAATATCCCGTAGGAAGCCTGACAGCAATCTTTTCCAGCTCTCTACGACGACTCTCCGGAAACAGATAGCACCAGGCCTGGAGGTGTTCGCCGGTTTCCAAAATCTCAACGTCCTTTAAAACCCGAAGGTAATAGCTTCCTTCAGGATCTTTCTCATTATATTCCTCCAACTCGTCCAATCGTTCCAGGGTTTTCCGGGTATCTGGAAAGGTCATGACTTCACCGTAAACATATCCTGTAGAACCTGGCAGCAGGACCGGATACCCCTGGGGAAGGCGATAAAGTTCTCCTAAAGTTCTGGCTTCTTGAATGGTTAAGGCGTCGTAGGCGTACTTTTTGAAATTGGAACCCCTCCGACATAGGGTCCCATAAAAGAAAAAATAATGACTTTCCGGTGGATAAAATCCTTGACGCTCCATATCTCCCCATTTAAAGTTAATATAAAATCTTTGACTTTAAAAGATCACTTCTAAAAGGAGTATACCTTATGAAATTCCTGATTTATCCCGCAATAGATGAGAAATCCCTTCAAGAGATCCAATCCGTTTCAAAGGAGGTTGAAGTTTTGAATATCCAGGAAGAAGAGAAAGCGCTTGAGGTTATGGACGAGGTAGATGCCATGTATGGAACCATTACACCGGCCCTTTTGGCAAAGGCGAAAAAATTGAGGTGGATTCAAACGCCTATTGCGGGGCTTGAACACTATATGTTCCCCGCATTGGTAGAAAGTGACGTGATTCTCACCAATATGCAAGGGATTTACAGCGATCATATTGCAGATCATGTCATGGGATATATTCTGTGTTTTGCCCGTGGGTTTCATATTTACCTCCGACGGCAACTCCAACGAAAATGGCAGGGGGGTGTCCCTGTCATCCATCTGGCGGACCAGACCTTAGGGATTATCGGGTTGGGTGGAATCGGAACGGAGGTGGCCAGACGGGGAGCAACTTCCGGGATGCGGGTCCTTGCGGTCGATGCCATCAAGAAAAGAAAACCCAGATTTGTTAAGGCGTTGTGGGGACTCGATAAATTAAGCAGGCTCTTAGCAGAGTCCGATTTTGTCGTAGTGTGTGTACCGCAAACCCCCGAGACGGTTAAAATGATCGGTATGGCCCAGTTCAGGCAGATGAAGAAAACCGCTTACTTTATCAATGTGGGGCGCGGGGTGGTGGTGGATTTGGCGGCCTTAACTACAGCCTTGCAGAACGGTGAAATTGCCGGTGCAGGATTGGATGTCTTTGAAATCGAACCTCTCCCTTCTCACCATCCCCTTTGGGGCATGGAAAATGTCATTATAACTCCCCATACTGCAGGAGAAGACCCTCATACGGCAGAGCGCCGAATCCACGTTGTAAAAGAAAACCTTCAACGGTTTATGGGAGGTGAACCTTTAAAGAATATCGTAGATAAGAAGCGCTGGTTCTGATTATTCTTTACAGGTTAGGATCTGATATAAGAGTAACCCAACCTTCCCAGGATCCAGCCGGATGGTATCCAACTTGTGAAGCTTTCTTTTCTCTTTTCTCTCAGGTTCTAAGAGATAACCACTCAAGATACGGATATTTAACTTCTGAATTTGATCTCGCATTTCCGGCGTTAAATCCATAAACATACAACCCTCCTGTGCATATAAGTCCAGGACCTCTTGGGAAGGGGTTCCCTGGTTGATGAGGGCATAGTGCAGAACATTCTTCCCAAGGTAGGCCATAATTTCTTCCACATGACGTAAGCAGGTAAATCCATCGGTCTGACCCGGATAGGTCGTTGTATTACAAATGTAAACCTTTTTGGCGGAAGATTTTTGAATGGCTTCTACGATCCCAGGAAAAACCAGACAGGCGATCTGACTGGTATAAAGACAGCCGGGGCCTATTACGATAAGATCGGCCGTATGTAAAGCTTCAAGGCAAGCCGGGTTTGCTTTAGCCTCCGGATCTTCCAAGAAGATTCTTTTAATGGGAGGTTTGTGGGGTTGTCGGATGGAGTACTCTCCCTTTACAATAGACCCGTCTTCCAACTCGGCACAAATATGGGTGCTTTGAAGGGAAACGGGTAAAACCTTTCCCCGGACTTGTAAGAACTGATGCAGCCATTGAATAGCCCCATCAAAATCTCCCAACAACTCGGCTAAGGCTGTAATAAAGAGATTCCCGAAGGCCATGTTCCTAAGGTCCGTTGAAAGACTCGGCTGAAGCCGATATTCAAACAATTCTTTTAAAAGTTTATAAGCCTCCGGAGGATCCGCCATGAGGGCCAGGGTGGCCCGCAGATCCCCTGGAGCGGGAATGGAAAAATTCTTACGGATGATCCCCGTACTGCTTCCGGTATCTGTTGTGGCAACGATGGCTGTAAGCTGAATATCCGGGAAAGATCCGATACTCTCAAACACCAATCGAGGACCTGAGCTTCCACCCAGGGAAACCACCTTCTTGAGCGCCATAAGGTCTCGTCAATAAGTAAAAGTCCTATCTTTTCAAGTTAATACCAGACCTGTCTTTACAAAAAGTGAGGTAAGCCGAAGTCCCCAGAGAAGCCAGGGGACGCATAGCTCTCCTCCTCTCCGTACCCAATGACTTCATGGGTTATCGGCAAGGACCCTCTTAAAGTATCCTTCTCAACTTGAAAAAGTGGGACTCTATAATTTTTGCAGTTTTTAACTTGAACCTATTAAATTTTAAATCCAATAACCTGGGTAAGCCCCGGAGGGGCAGCCTGTTTATAGGAAGAATATTCCTTCTCCTTTTCTATAGCCCTGGTGGGGCGACCTGTCTACCAACAGGCCGGCTCCTCTGAGGCCAGGTTAATAAAAAGAACATGGATCTACTATAAACAGATCGCCCCTGTGGGGCTTTTGTAATTCAATAAAATCCCCGACTTACAAAAAAGTTCGGAGCGACCCTGCCTCCATCCCTCCCTTGAGCTAACCATTACCCACATTTTTTCATTTCAGGGGATTAATAACTGGTTTAGCTATCTTGCTGGTTGAGTAGCGAAATGCATTGAATCTCCTTCGTGAGGGCAAGCTCCCTCTTTTTGCAAGGTGGGTCAACCGGGACGG